>NHFS02000026.1 GCA_002171315.2 Euryarchaeota archaeon TMED117
TTGTTCTTTTCAAAGAATTCTGAAATAGCGACTTGCTTCTGATTTGCTGCCATCTTTTCTGCAATGCTCATATTGACACATCCGCCTCAGGTCCTCCTCCGTCAAAGACTTCGGGCCAGCAGGCATTCGCATACTATTGACGAGGCTACTTGATGTTTCGGCCAATTTCACGCTTAGAATTCACGAAATTATCGTTTGTTAAAGCAATCAAATCTATCTGGCCAGAATTTCTTTTCGCTGCCCACAAGTTAGTCTTTGTAAGCATCTTTTTGCCCGCTTACATCTGCTTTACGCAGCTCAGCAAGTTGCTTCAAAGCCTCCATTTGAACCATTGGATCGGTTGCAGTTGAGGCAATTTTTTCAAGAACAGCAATCGTATTTTCAGATGCCTTAGCATGTTGATCAAGTCGTTCTCTCTCTTGCTCGGCGTCTATTTTCATCCGCTCTTGCTTCTTTGCTTGAACCTGTTCAAACATTTCCATAGCACGTCGTTTTTTATGTTCCTTTGCTTCTAGATTAGCAGTTTGTTCAAACCTTTGTTTGTCAGAATTTAACTTACTTACCTCAAGGTCAAGTTGAGCGTCTTTGAGTTTTTCTTCTCTATTAGCATCGTTTTGAGCTTGAGCCAATTTATTATTTTGCACCCATTGTGCAAACGTAAGATTGCCTTCATTCTCGATTTTGAGGAGTTCGTGTTCGAGTTCTGCCTTATGTTGTGCCTGTACTCCAACAAGGGCTAAGCGCGCATTGATTTCATGCTTCCTTTGCTCTGTTTGAATGAGATGATTTAGCTCTAATTCTTGTCGATCAGAATCGGCCTCTTTGGAAAGTGCAATCCTCTCAAGATCTTTCTCATTCTGCAACTTTTGTTCAGCGACTGTTGTGCTCCATATGACATGAATGCCCCTATGTTGAAGCCCATATTCGTCAAAAGATGATCGTAATTCGGATTTGAGATGGAAACACAGGTCTTCATTCACTTCAATGGTTCTCATCCCTTCTGAATTCATTTCTTTCAAGAAACTTATTGTTTTTGACTGAACAATTGAAGTCAGCTCTTTTGCGATATCACTCGCATGCACCGAAACAACACCCTTCGCAGGAAATGTAAGTAGTCGAGGGGCAGATTCACGGGTGATCTCAACCTTCATTGACACAAGGCAATTTATCTCATCTCCTTGGTTGGAATGTCCTCTTACTTGCACCATGATCTGATGGGGTCCGGTAAAGCAAAACATGAACGATCGTTGTGGATTTTGCTTTCCAAACAACTTACCAATCATTCCGACCTGTGGATTTACTTCCATGTGTTGTTGTGATACTGAGCCAACAACCTTTCCGTTCTCAAGAACGACACATATTTCGTTTGGTTTCAATGTCACTTCGGCCTGTATAGGAACCTTGCTAGCAAGCATGTATCGGGCAATTACTGTTGGGTTTTCTCTCCATCTAAAGTGCATTTTTTTCACCGTTTTGTTAATCCATCAATAAACATATTTCTTTCCAAAAATCTGTTTCTGCATCGAGTTATTGATTGGTTCCACTCAGAGATTAATCCTATCAAGACATCTTCGTCAACGGAAACAAATTTTTCAGCGACCGCATTTACTAATCGGGTACAGTCAACCATAGACTGAAGAGTTTCACTGTCATGTTTCACCAATTTCTTAATCGCTTTTGACTTCAATTTACCGATTCCAGAATGGCTTGAGACATTTGATCCAGATATTGAGAATTGGATTTCACGTTGGAATATATGGAGGGTATCAATGATGCTGGAAAGAACCTTTCTTGCGGATTTATATTCCGCCGTATGGGCGTCTGTTTGCAGTTTTTCAGCATGACGGGCCAACATCTCACATCGTCTTCCCAGTTCTGCTCTTAGGGCATCGTCAGATTTCATGAACCGTCCTTTATCATAACCGTCGTAAACCAACGAAGTGATTTGAGGTAAAAGTGCCCGAACAGCTTGTATGGCCATAGCGGTTTGACCTATTTCCACATAAACACCTAGACAGTGAATAGAACACTTCTATTTGAAATTATTTAGTATAACAAACGAAAGAGGGTAACGAATTTTTCAAAAACTCGCCATCGAAGGGTTGGTTAATCTGGACGGTATACGTGTTCTATGGCAGATAAGATACTAAGCCCCGATGGGAAATTCATGTGGACTGGTTCCGAATGGATTCCTGCTCCGCCAAGTACGCCCGAGCAACCTCTTCCAAACACACTTAGCATGCAAGACTCAGTAATGAGTGGCGACATCGTTCACAACACTACGATTAACAATGATGTAACAGCCGTAACATCTGCAGTTATTGAAGCCCTAAATCACCTCGGTGTCCTCAACCAAGAAGATCGGGCCCCTGCTCCTGTTACGCTTGTGGAACCTGTTGAATTACCAGCATCTTTCCAACTCGGAGATCATGTTGAATACCACAGTCCCACGAATCAACGCTGGCTAGATCGCTGCCAGGTGATTGGAATTAATCCGGATGGAACGTACAAAATCGAAGTTCCATATGACGATGTCACCCAAATCAAGCCAGCAGTCGTCATTGGAACTTCTCCAGGAACAATACGGCCTGCAACCCCTCCTTACAATACAGGCGACAAGGTGCTGGTAGATTGGAAAAGCTATGGCACTTACTACCCTGGGAAAATTGCTGCCGAATACGAGGACCATACATTTTTGATTCATTTCGACGATGGNGACGTCGAGGANAAAGTCGAATGGAATCGGATTGAAAAACAAGTTGATAATTCCATTGAAGTTCAAGAGTATGTTGANCNGTTNTCCGAAGCNGANCANGATTTAATTGAAGCGTTTAAGGTATTCGATAATGATAANTCTGGNACNATTTCTGCGGCTGAATATTTCANACTNTTGACAGAGCAAGGAGACAATCCACTTTCTGTTGAAGACGTAATGAATGAATTTCAAGAGTTAGGAATTACAGAAAATTCAGAAATCGATTATCGGGAACTCGCTAAACATTTGGTTGGTTCGGGAAATGCCACAGTACCAGCCCAAGTGAAACCCGAGGTCACCATTCGTGATGCAGAAATTCTCGATGGCCGGCTTAGTGGTCACGCTTACGCGCACCCAAAACTTGGCGAAGGCCCAATTAGAAGTAGCGATATTGTTGCAATTAACTACGACGAGCGAGCGACAGCACATGTCGAAACTAGAAACACGCTTTATGTCGTTGGACCAACGGGTTGGAAGGAGATACCACCTGATCACCCATTTAATGATAAAAATAACCAGTTTTACACAGTCCAAGGCGCTGGAACATCGAAATGTAACGGCACATATCTTCCCGCTACTGAGTTTGACGGCGTTCTCAGTTACATTAACGGAGACGTCTTGCTCCTTAGGTGGAAAATGGGCAATGGAGATCAATGGTGGTATTTTGCCGACCGCAACAGTCTTGATAGCAAACGAGGAGACTATTATCGAGTCAGATCATCTTCCGATACTCCGCCAAGTACAGGATGGGTAAGCGACGATCAAACTGAAGGTGCGGAGCCGTATCCAACTGTGGGCATGACTGGAAACCAAACGGCTAACAATTCATTGTTCGCCGGCCAACAAGTAAAGGTTGAATGGAACGGAAGTTGGTGGGATGCTCTAGTAAGAGAAATTGATGGGGAAAAATATCTCATTCACTATGTCGGGTTTGATTCTAGTTGGGACGAATGGGTTCATTCGAATCGAATCAAAACCACATCTTCATGAATTAATTAGGATGTCAAATTCATCTTGATTTTCCTTTTGTTTTAGTTTCTCTAAACAAGGCTTCATCCAATATCTCCACCCGAGGCAAGCAAATATGATTGCAGTTGCAACATCCCAAATGTAATGCTGCTTAATGATCATTGTCGATGCAACTAAGAGAAGCCAACAAATCAACAATGCTGAATGAAGTACCTTCGTTCGAGTCGAATCAGGAGGGAACCAATACCGTAAAACAAAGACAACTTGCATACTCTGAACAATGTGAAGGGAAGGCCAAGAATTCCACGGAGTATCGATACCATGCATCATTACGAACAAAGGCTCCCAAACAGTTCCTTCCGTATCCACGACGAGATGACGCAAATCGATTTCAACTGGGAGAAGGAGGAAAATAACGAAAACAATCCAACAAGAAATTAACATCATTTGATGAAAAATGACGTTCTGCCTCAACATAATTTCATTTCTACAACCCAGCCATGCAGATATGGGGTAATAGAGGTACAGCGTTAGATAGGGGACAATCATCCATGGCCAGAAAACCATATCGAGGTCGTATTGGGTTGATGGATCAAATGCTGCCCAATCTCTCATCGATGTTAGACGGTTGATTATTGAATAAGGAATTGCATTGAGAAGAATAAACGTCCCAATAATGGCATATGAGATCCGTCGGCCATTCAAGGTTGAACGCTTCTTCCAGTGAGAGCGCCAAATTCTCCAAGGTCGCGACCCCCATGTCATGGACATTATTTGTGGTCAAATACCTGAGGCTGTAAATATTCTGTATAGAACCAGACATTACAATGCCTGTTCTTTCCAAGAACTAATCTGGCCAGTGAAAGCACTCATCGCTACCGTTAATGGGCTTGCAAGATACAATTTTCCTGGCCCAGAACGGCCTTGGAAGTTACGATTGATTGCCGAGACAGTCACTTGATCAGGGGTCATAGAAACACCAGGGCCTGCGCCAATGCAAGCGCCACACCCTGGGTCGATGAGATTGACTCCTACGTCTAGGAAAAGCTGATGCCAACCCTTGGAAACTGCAACATCCTTGACAATTCCAGAACCATACTGAATGTAAAATTCAACACCATCCCGAACGGTGAGTCCAGAATCTTTCGCAGCCTGACAGACCTGAGCATAATAGGCAATGTCGTCAATTTTTCCTGCAGTACAAGAGCCTCCATAGGCGATATCTATTGACACATCACCGAGTTCGTCAACGTATGCACCATTTGTTGGATCGCTTGGAATTCCTTTGTCAGGATCTCCAGGGTGTGCAACCATAGGACGTATTGAAGAGAGGTCGATATGATGGACTCCTCCATGGTACACAGCGCCTTCATCGGGTGCAACTGCGCGTTGCCTTTGTTGAATCATGTTCAGATGAGGCATTTGAGTTTCCATCCAATTGAAGAGGATGTCATCTGCTTCACAAATACCAGTTCTTGCAGAGCATTCAGTAGCCATGTTGCACAATGTCGCCCGTTCATCTGCTGATAGAGAGGTTAAGCCAGGCCCACCAAATTCCATTGATCGATTCAACGTTAGTTCTTTGCGAGCATGATCTGCGAGGATGAAGAGAATGACATCCTTTGCAGTACAGCCTTCGCTTAATGAACCTGAAAGTTCGAAACGAATTGATTCCGGAACTTTAACGAATGTAAATCCAGCAGAAACAAGGTTAGCATATTCAGTTGCTCCAACTCCCCAAGTCAATGCATTCGATGCACCGCCCATGCAGGTGTGGGAATCTGTAGCTTGGATGAAATCTGACACTTCTATGAATTCTTCGCGGGCGACTTGGTGACAAATTCCCGGAGATACGCCATCAACAGCAGAGTAATCTCGTACCCCTGTATGCTTTTGGAATTCGTTTTGAAGTCTTCGCAAAGTTTCGACCTTGTCCATAAATGGAACGAATTTTGGATTGTGATGTGCGTACAAGAGATGATCTTCAAAGACACCGAATTTCTTTGGATTCATGAGTTGGTAATCTTGCCCATATGTTTCTTGCAAGAATGTATGCACTTGGGCTGTGGTAAATTCATGAGAATATCCTCCCTGGACTTGTGCAATAACAGGGTCATCTGGTTGAACACATGCACCCTCAGGTTGTCCAACAAGGTTGCGGGCTATGATTTTCTCAGCCATGGTCATCGGTCGTTGTTCACTGGATAATTCTGGTAAGGAGAGCCGACCCTCCTTCAATCCCTTTGAAAATTCAAACAATCCACCCGCCTCAAGAATAAGCGCCGTTACATCGTCATATTGCTCAGTGAATTCCTTCAGTTGAAGAGTTTCACCGTTCTGGAGTCGCTGAAGCATCTCATGATTGCCCATTAATTGTCCAAGATTGATGTTGTTTCTCTCATGAATTGGTGCAAAGGATGCTGCAATTACGATTCGAATACCCGCCCAACGTTCACATTGAGCTGCGGTTTCCCGACTCGAACCAGTACCTTTTCGTTGACCTGATACGATGACTTCGAACCCACCATCGATCAATGCATTTTCACTGAAAACACGAATCCCATTCTGCATTAAGCCAGCATATGCATTCTTTGCAATCATTGCAGGGTCATGATCAAAACATACCCAAGCAGGTGTCATCACATCCGTGTTGATGTCGTCAAGGAGGTCTTCGACATCCAAATCTTCCATACGAAGATTAAGCCCTTCATACAACTGTTTCCGGATAAGATCGAGATCCTTTGTAAGGAACAGGACTCTTTTCCCAGCCGTTAGAGAAACTTCACTTGCCATCCCTGCCATGCACATCCCCGACTCTTCTCAGAAGGCTTTGGTGTTTAACCAATTCGTTGCATGCGCCTCTAAAATCAAAGGCCGCTATAGGAAAAGGTTTAAAAAAGGCATGCCAATCGTTAAAATAACTGTTTCTAAATCTACATATGAGGTGGATAACATGGATGATCAGCAAGTTGAAGATATTGTAAAGTGCCCAGAATGCGGCAGCCGAAGCCTAACGCGAGACGAAACCCGTGGTGAAGTAACCTGTGACGATTGTGGTCTTGTACTCGAAGACAACGTTATCGATCAAGGTGCAGAATGGCGTGTTTTCTCTCCTGAACAAGGAGACCAAAGAGCACGTACCGGTGCACCGATGACCGTTATGCTCCACGACAAAGGTCTGTCCACAGATATTGATTGGCAAAACAAGGATTACTCTGGAAAGACCATCAATTCCCGTTACCGTTCCCAATTCTACCGAATGCGTAAGTGGCAAAAGAGAAGCCGAGTAAGCAATGCAACAGAGCGTAACCTTGCAATGGCACTAGCCGAACTTGATCGTATGGCAAGCCGACTCGAACTTCCTAAGACAGTTCGAGAAGCAGCAGCAGTCAATTACAAGAAAGCAGTTGACAAGCGACTTATCCGAGGAAGATCAATCGAAGGAGTTGCTGCGGCATCACTCTACGCTGCTTGCCGACAATGTGGCGTGCCACGTACTCTCGATGAAATTGGACAAGCTTCACGGACTGGCCGAAAAGAGATTGGTCGAACATACCGTTTCATGGTTCGTGAATTGAAGATGAAAATCATGCCAACCGGTCCAGAAGATTACATCTCAAGATTCTGTTCCGGACTTGGCCTCGACTCTGAAGTTGAAGCGAAGGCATATGAATTGATCAAAGCAGCTCAAGAAAAGGAATTGACGAGTGGCCGTGGACCTACTGGTATTGCAGCATCGATTATTTACATCGCTTCTGTACTATGCGGTAAGCGTAGAACACAACGTGAAGTCGCTGAAGTCGCAGGCGTTACTGAAGTTACAATTCGTAACCGTTACAAGGAATTGATTCAGAATCTGAACATTGAACTTGACATCTGATTTGAAGAGGTTTCTCGATGAGTAAGAGTCGGGATATCATTGCGAAAGCCACGTTTGAAGTGGTTGCAACGCAGATGGTTGAAGCAATGGAACGTGGGACCCTCAATTGGCCACTTCCAAACCCTCCAATAACAGACCCCGATTTCCCTGTACGAATGCCAGAGCGCGATCAAGATATCATTTCACAAGGCCTATCGATGCTTCATGCAGACGTAGGAATGTTCGATCGACATCTTGCAACAATCGTTGATCTGATTGTTCCCCACCGAATGAATCTGAGCGATGATCCGTTTGAGATACATCAAAAATGGCTTGCTCGCCGAACCAACGATGTTTCCCAACGAATGTTATTTTGCATTGCAACTGATTGGTTGGCGCAGGCATTCGATAGGTCCGCCCCGAACACTGATCGTTGGTGGCTTGCAATCGCCCTCATCAACGGACTAGCGACTGTTCCTTATGGTCAACCCATCCATCAGGGTTATCATCTCATCGAATCAATTGCTCTCGCCGAACGACCAGGGACATGGCACACTCAACCAGAAGATGGACCTCAAAACTTAGGTTGGAATCCTCATGCAGTTGTTCCAAGAACGACCTCAGTGGTCGCTCATGATGCAGGTGTTAATGCTGCACGATGGCTTCTCGATCAACTTGAAAACGACGTTCTAGAACGTCGACTACTCCTAATGGAATGGGTGCGATTACTTTTGGAAAGACCTGCCTTAATTGAGCCACTCGGCTTATTTGAACTTCTAGAAAGAAGAGCTAATGATGAGCATGAGGAAGTTGCTTCGAAGGTTGTGATGTGTCTTGCTCGACTTGTTGAAAACGATCAGGAGCGCGGCTTAGCAGTCGCACATGTTCTTCATGGAAGAAAGGAATTACTCCTTCGACGTTCGATGGCAGATGTTTTGACACGTTTGTTTAGAAGAGTTGGTTGGGATGCAGTCCCGTTTCTTGATTCAATGCTTCAAGATGAAGATGAAAGTGTATTGGCCGCTTCATCTGCAACAGTTGGAGATTTGAAATTTTTAGATGAAAATGTATGGGCTGATCGGCTTGTTGAACTCCATTCTCACGAAGCATCAATCGTTCGAAGAAACATTGTTATCAGCTTGCGAGATTATGTCGAGCGTTTCCCTGAAGATGAACGAAAACTCATCCCATCTCTGTGGAATGATGGGGATGAAGTCGTTCAAATTCGTCTCCGAGAATTGTTGATGCGAATGGATGAGATCGATCCTAAGCGCTTGTCAAAACACATTCCGTTACTCCGAGAAGATCGCTTACAAGCCCTCTGGGATTCACTGGATGCTCGCCGCAGTGAGCGTAGCATGGTTTGGAAACAATGGTTGGCCGGTGAGAGCGAAGTTCCAGAACCGATCGAAGTTTTAACCGATACACATGTCAGTTCAGGCGAAGAACCAACGGAGTTACCTAACCTCGATGATGCTCTGGATATGCTTGATGACACCCTAGGATATCTCGATTAGTGTATTCACAATAGTGCGACACCCTCATATGTCTAACAACGTACACGTAACTATGAACCTGAAAATCTGGTTTGTGTCCTTTCTCTTGGTTGTGACGCTACCGGTTGGGGCGGCATCGGAACAAACGGATTCCACATTGGAAGCCAGAGACATCGATGCCCAATTTCTTCCAGATATGGAAATTACTCGCATCTCCTGGAGAAACATCCAATCAACAGATGGTCAATTGATTGATGAATTGAAAATGGCAACCTACGAAGTACACCGTTCTTCAACGATGTTTCAGCCAGGGTTTGATCGTGAATCTACACTGATTGCTTCAGATATCTCTGCATGCTATGCAACTGATTCAAATGAAGAATGCTCAGGAAAAGGACACACATTGGAATATTACCCCCCTCCTGGTAATGTTAACGTACGGTTCATCCACTACGCCATTGTGACCATTCTTCGTGATGGGACCGTCACAGACCCAGTTAACTTAGGGGTATCACAAACGCCACCCGGACATGTAGAAGACACAGCACCTATCCAATCTCCTCAAGATTTTACAGCAACATACAATGCTTCGAATAGATCAACACACCTCTCCTGGCGTCCAGCCTGTACAGGT
>NHFS02000030.1 GCA_002171315.2 Euryarchaeota archaeon TMED117
AGATCTCCAAGGCCGGCAAAGCCGCCCCCTTCTTCCTCTTCTTCCTCTTCTTCTTCTGCCTCGGCTGGGGCATCAGACGCACTTTCAACGACGGCAGCAGCTTCGGTTGCTGCTGAAGCAGCAGCACCGAGCATTGCGACCAATTCGTCGTCAAGGGCGGAGGAGTCTAGAGAGCCTGCAATACCAACGGCACTGCGTTGGGCTCTTCCAATCAAGTGAGGCAGGGTTTCAGCGGTTGCAATCGCTGCCTCAAGTGCAACAGCAAGCGCTTCTCCGCTTGCTTTAGCGAGTAATGTTGGCATGGTTTGTGATGTAATCCATGTGATGTTGCATGCGAGGTTGAATCCGCCTGCAGCCATTCCAATCAAGTCCTGTCCGAACTGCTCGTAATCGATATCGAGTGTCGATGGTGAGAAAACAACACCATCTTCGTAGGTTCCACAAAGACGTAGACCTGTAACAATTGGCTTGATTCCGATTTGTCCAAGGAGCATACCAAGATCGCCTTCAAAGACTTCTCCAGCCTTGAGAGCAACGTGGTCCTTCTGAATGTGGACGGATCCGCCCATAATTTTAGCAGGAATTCCGACGGTGTTCAATTCACCAACAATTGGACCAGGTGGCATACCTGTGTCTTGCTTTTCGACAATAATGTCTTCAGTAGCAACGTCACCAGGCTTAGCAGCACGACCTGCTTCTGTTTTCTTGAGTTCTGAAAAGACCTCAAAGGAATTGTAGTCTGCTGTAGAGACCAGAGCAGGTTGAACTGCTCCATCAAAAAGTTCTTCGAGAACTGAGAGGTCTTTACCAGCTTGTTCCCAGGCAATACGCATCAATTGCTTCTTTGCGACACGAATTTTCATGTTGCTTCGTAGATTATTGCGCATTCCGATCATTGAATCAGCAGGAACGCCGTGAATATCGATAACAGCGAGTGTTTCACCATTGTTGATAACTTCGAGAAGGTCGGTGACAGTGTCACGCTTCCAACTCATAACCTTTGGAATCACAGTTCCACCTCCACTCGAGTTGCAGGACCCATTGTCGTCTTGATGAAGAGGGAACGGATGTTTCCTGCTCCTCGCTCGAGACGGCCAATAACACGGTTGTAAACTTCCATAGCGTTAGCAAAGAGTTCTTCTTGTGATTGGCCAACGGTTCCAATACTTGTATGGAAGGTCATTTTATCTCCAGACTTAACAACAACAGTCGTTTTCAAACCTGTTGCGATAACGGCTGGATCAAGTGTTGGAGGAACTGGACGTGGCATTTTTCCTCGTGGACCGAGAACAGTACCAAGGTATCGTCCAATGAGCCCCATGTGTGGAACTTCTGAAAGGAAGAAATCGAATTGGTTTCCGATCTTCTTTGCACGACCTTTGTTTCCACCAAGTTCTTCAATTTCTGGAGGAGTAATAACGTGGATGCCAGCATCACGGGCACGAGTTGCTGCTTCACCAGCAGCGAACATTGCGATTCGAACATCCCGTCCACGGCCAGAAGGAAGACGAACTTCTTCCTTGATACGGTTAGTTGGGTTCTTCAAATCGACATCCTTGATAGTAAATTGGATGTCCATTGATTCAACGAATTTACGCTCAGGAGCGTTTTCGATGGCTTCTTTGATGGCATTGTTGATGTTTTCTTCCATAGTATCTCACCTCTGCAGTCGACGAGGCTTTCACCTCTCCTGCGGTTCGTGATTTGTTCAGTTAAATCGCTCGTCCCATTCTCCTTTGCTAATGATTTCGAGGGCTTCAACTGCCCAATGACCGTCGATTTTGACACGCATGGAGACACAAGTTCCGATGATTTCTCGGGTTTGTGCCTTCAGGTCAGCTCCGGTCAAGTGGCCGAGACCTGCTTTCTCACGAGCAACTTCCATTGCTTTTTCGAGAGGCAAATCTTCGACAGCGGCGTCGAGACTACCATTGCACTTTTGGACTCCCAGGGCTTTGATTATCAGCTTTGAGGTCCATGGCTTTGGCATTCTTACAACTCCTTCCTTACGAACGTAGGCAACCTAGCGACAAAACTCCCCTATTTAATCGCGCCGCGTCGAATACCAGTCTGTGAATGTTCGGATTTTCCTTGTTTTGTGTCAAAACGATATACCACTTCTATTAATATGTAAACCGATTTGGGAGAAATATGTCCCGTCTAACGAGAATCGCAAGTGTCCTCATGGTTGCCATGTTGTTTATGATGATCCCTTCGATTGATGCCAACTCATCTGGTAAAGTTGGCTCAACAAACGGCTGTAATTGCCACAACACTGATGCCATGATCGTACCGTCGATTACTGGATTGCCTAGTTCCTATAGCCCAGGCACAACCTATACTCTCACATGGTCGTCAAGTAGCATGTCAGCAAATGGCCAAGGTGGATTTAATCTCGACGCATCTGCGGGGACATGGTCGAATCTTGGTGCTCGGGTTAAAGCGGTTAATGGTGAGCTTACGCACAGCAATGATGGGGCTCGTTCATGGGGCGCTGATTGGACTGCCCCTGCAGTAGGAACTGGTGATGTCACATTCAACATCGCAGTCTTATTTTCAAATGCAAATAATGGGAATACGGGCGATAATTGGGGCACGAACCAAGTCGCTGTTCCCGAAGGAGCCCCTCCACCAAATACTCCTCCAACCGTTTCCAATGTCGCATTAACGCCTAACGGAGACGTTACAACTGCTCAATCCTTTACTGTTAGTTACACATTTTTTGATAACGATGGCGATCAAGAAGGTCCATCTCAGATCCGTTGGTTCATCGACGGAAACCCTGCACCTGCTCATAATGATGCAAAGACAATTACTGGTTCCTCCACATCTATTGGAGAAGTTTGGACCGTAGAAGTCACACCGCATGATGGTACAGAACTCGGACCAATAGCACAGTGCCCAGATTCTGCTACAATCGTCGATGGCGATTCAGATAATGATGGCACTCCTGATGGGCAAGATGCATTCCCGAATGATCCTAGTGAAACCACCGATACTGACAACGATGGTACAGGAGACAATGCTGACGCATTCCCAACGGACCCAAGTGAAACGACAGATACTGACGGTGATGGCACTGGCGACAACGCTGATGCATTCCCAAGCGATCCTAGCGAAACCGCAGATACTGACAGTGATGGTACTGGCGATAATGCTGACGCATTCCCAAGTGACCCTACCGAAACGACAGATACTGACGGTGATGGTACTGGCGACAATGCTGATGCATTCCCAAGCGATCCTAGCGAAACCGCAGATACTGACAACGATGGCACTGGTGACAATGCTGATGCTTTCCCAAGCGATCCTACTGAAACCACAGATACTGACAACGATGGCACTGGTGACAATGCAGATGTATTCCCCGATGACCCGAATGAGACCGTAGACTCTGACAATGATGGTGTTGGAGATAATGGAGATTGGGCTCCAAATGATCCTACTGAAACTGCAGACACTGATGGTGATAATGTTGGTGATAATGCTGACGTGTTTCCTACTGATGCAAGTGAATCGAGTGATGCTGACCAAGATATGATTGGAGATAATGCAGATACAGATGATGACAACGATGGTTTGTTGGATACTGAAGAAGCAACAATCGGTACAGACCCATTCGATGAAGACACCGATGGTGATGAAGTCAACGATAAGGAAGATGCTTTACCACTCGATGCAAGTGAAACTCTTGACTTTGATCAGGATGGTACTGGAGACAACGCTGATACTGATGACGATAACGATGGGCTTAGTGACATGGATGAACTGACCAAGGGCACAGATCGTTTCGATACTGATTCTGATGATGATGGCGTGATGGATGGTACTGACGCATTCCCAATGGATGCAACTGAAACTACTGATTCAGATAGCGATGGTGTTGGCGACAATACTGATGCGTTCCCGAATGATGGAAACGAAACGCTCGATAGCGATTCAGATGGTGTCGGAAACAATGCAGATGCATTCCCAAACGATCCTGATGAAACAATGGATAGTGATGGAAATGGTGTCGGTGACAATGAACAAAAGGCTCAGGAAGAGGAAGATGCTGCTCAGATGCAGTTGATGATTATCATCGGTGTTGGACTGGTCCTTGTTGTTGTTGGAGCAGTTCTCTTTATGCGACGCAAGGGTGGAGAAGAACCTGCAGCAAAGGAAGCCGTTTCATTGCCAGCGGTCGACCCACTCGCAACCTCTCAACCATTGTATCCTACTCAAACCCCTCAGCCAGTTCAGCCTGTTGTTGCAGAACCAACCGTTGAAAATCAGTGGACTGATGAAGCTGGCCACACATGGCGAAAAATGAGTGATGGTTCGAGCTTTTGGTGGAACGGAAACGATTGGCAAAAGGTGTAGACTTCCCAGAGAACATCTAAAAAACTCCTTCACGAGGATGGGAGCATGGCCATTATACAACTCGAGGGTTTGAGCCGACATTACGGTGAAGATGAAACACTTGTCAAAGCATTAGATGAGGTCTCAATCAGTATTGAACAAGGAGAAATCGTCGCTCTACTTGGCCCATCAGGTTCAGGAAAGACCACGCTATTGAACACAATTGCAGCTCTTGATGTTCCTACAAACGGGACTTACCTGTTTAACGAGGAGGAAGTTCCGCTTGGACATGTTGAGAAGATGACAACATTCCGAAGAGAGAATATTGGATATATCTTCCAATTTTTCAATCTTTTAGGAGATCTAACTGCACTTGAAAATGTCCTTCTTGTTCAAGATTTATCGGGTTCAAGAGATAAGAAAAAGGCTCTTGGTTTGCTTGAAGCGGTTGGTCTAGATGGTCTTGAAAACAGATTCCCTTCTCAAATGTCAGGTGGGCAGCGACAACGTGTTGCAATTGCTCGGGCACTTGCTAAGAGCCCACGTGTAATTCTTGGAGATGAATTAACAGGCAATCTTGATACTGAAACTTCAACAATGGTCATGGAAGCCCTGATCAAGGCTTGCAGAAAAGAAAAGATGACGACTATTTTTGTCACCCATGACCAGTCATTAACTCGGTTTGCTACTCGAATTATTCGACTCGATAGCGGAAAGGTTGTCGATGACGAAAAAGGCGGATTGAAGAGTATCGTTAACACAACAAAATTTGTTGCTGAATCAGTTGTTGAGGAAGCAGTTGGTGGAGCAAAGAAAATTGGCTCAAAAATAAAGGACATTGCAAAATCAATCGTGGAGTGATTGTGTGAACACCCTGCTACTTCGTCGGTTGTCACGCAGTTTAATGCGTACAAAATTACGAGTACTAACAGTTGTATTACTCATCACGCTATCAGTCTATGCAGGGATTGTCTTTTCTGAGCATTCCCGTAATGCAGACAAAGTCTACGATGATTTCTATGATGAAACAAACTTCTCAGACTTGATCATAACAACCTATGAAATCGATTCGCGCGATAATCTCTCAGCAATATGTGAATCTTTTGAAAACGAAGCATGTGAGACAAGTCTTGTCCTATCAGGTCAAGCGAATAGATTGGTTGATTCAGCCCAACCAGAATGGCTCATTTCGACATTCTATGGGCTTGAAAACGGTTCTGTCAATTCAATATGGGCCATCGAAGGATCGATTGATCCGGGCGTTGGTGAAATTGTCATCGATGCTCATTTCGCTCAAGATAAAGACATCGAGATGAAGATAGGAGATTCCATTGAAATCATTGTCGGGGAGGGTGGGTCGCAAACGCTTGAAGTCGTTGGATTCGCAAACAGTCCGCTCGAACTGTTTTACGCAGAACCAGGTTCAATATTGCCTCAAACCTCAACCTTTGTTGTTGGGTATTTGGATGCAGAATATCTTGCTAATATTTCGGGCAATACTCTTGATGCTCGAAACACATTGGGTATTGACCTTGAAGGAACCCCACAATTCGATTTATCTGATACCGATGAAAATGAAGGTGAAGAACTTCAAGTGTTGAAAGACGAAATATCATCGTTCATGACTGAAGCTGAAACCAACGGAACTGTTTCTGATCGCGGTGACTTGAGTGCAGAACTTCTTCGGTTGGATAAAGAAGGAATAGAAAATTCAACACCGTTTATTCTGGGTGTTCTTCTTTTCATCAGTGGACTTGTTATCGCAGTATCTCTTGACCGATTGATTCGAACGCAGGCTCGTGAAATTGCTGTGCTAAGAACAATTGGAGCCTCAACAAAAGACATCATGTTTGGCTACCTTTTGATTCCGCTCGTACTCGGAATTCCTGGAGTTCTCGTAGGAGCCTTACTAGGAATATCGTCAATTGGTTCTGAAGCATTCACAGCCTTTTACTTCTCTTTCCTCGGGATTCCAGTGGTTGAAACACATCATTACTTAGACATCATTCTGACGATAAGTTTCTCTGCACTCGGGATCATTTTCCTCTTTGGAATTCGCCCAGCATGGAAAGCCGCCAAATTGCAACCTTTGGAGATCTTAGGGCAAGAAACGCAACGCACACCAAACAAAATCATCTCTTCACTGACATCAAAACTCCCACCAGGAATCGGTTTGGGACTTCGATCAACCTTCAGAAAACCGGCTCGTCTTGTCGTTACCCTCCTCGCCCTTTCTCTGGCAATGGTGATTCTTGGTGGAACGATGATGTTCATTTCAGGTTTTACAGGTGCATTCAATGAAGCCGTAGACGAACAAGAAAATTGGGAATACCAAATTGCAGCCTATCCTTCAAGCATTGATAACATCACTCAGTGGGCACAGAATGATACCTTTTCGTTCGAACTTACTCTGACAAATCAAGCAACCTTATTTGATTCAAATAAGGTTTTAACGCTCAAAGGATACGATGTTCTTTCTGAAAATGATGATGCTATGCATCGATTTAATCTCCTTGACGGAACGATTCCAGAACAAGGACAAATCGTGCCAGAAGTCATTCTGGATGAAGGGTCTGCCGAACTTGAATCCTACTCTATTGGAGATACGCTGACCATCGATTTTGAAGGCAAGGAGCATGATCTCAAAGTTGTAGGAATTGCTCGAGAACTCACCCGTTCAATTCATTTCCATCGAGCAGACCTTTCACAGATTGTTGATGCCGAAGCAAATGGAGCATTGGTCGTTCTTTCTGATGAAGGGAACATCGAAGACGTTCGGTTCTCAACGATTTCAATCGTCGAAAAGGAAGCGATGGTCGAAGGATTCAATGAGCTTATTGAACAACAAAAGAATGCAATGCAGGCTGTCTATGTTCTGGGGGGTATCATGGCAATTGCAATCCTGTTCAACACGCTCTTGATCAATCTGAGTGAACGTGATTCAGAACTTGCAACCTTGAGAGTCCTAGGTGCAAGCAGAACACGATTGGCAGTGATTCTTACAGTCGAACATACGTTCATTGGATTGGTTGGTGGAATTGCTGGGGCTTTGGCAAGTATCGCATACTATGCGGGAATGTCCAACGCTTTCTCAACATGGGCTTTCCACATCCCTGTCATCATCAATACCGCTGTTTTCTTACAGATAATTGGATTTGTACTCGTTGCAGCATTATTGACAACTCCTGTAGGCATCTTGCGAATTGGTAGAATGAATTTGCTTGAAGTCGTTGCTCGACATGAGCGGTGAAGGTGTTTGAAATCAAGAGAGGGGTGATCGCATAAAATATTTCAAGAGAAGAATGGCGGTGACAATCATCTTCACAGTCATGTTTTTCCTGTTTTTCAACACAGGTGAAACCTGGGAACGGGTCGGTGTAGATACCTTTGAAAAGGAAATATTGGACAATCAAGATGCACTTCTTCTCGATGTCCGAACAACAGTGGAATGGGAACAAGATGGTCATTTAGAAAATGCCGTTCTCATCCCACACTCCGATCTTGAGGAGCGATCGGATGAATTACCAGGAGACAAGGAAGATCTCATTCTCTTGTATTCTCAAAGTGGGAATCGATCAAAAGAGGCTGCTCAGACACTTCTTGATTTGGGCTATACAAATATCGTCGAACTTGCCCCAGGCATCGATGGATGGAAAGGTGCAGACAAACCAGTTCTGTATGGTAAGTGACGTTTGGTCGCTCACAGTGAAGCTGCAAGAGCAACGACTGCATCATAGTCCGGCTCAACACCAGGATTTTCAGCAACCCAACGGTGTTGGACAACACCATTCTTATCGATAACGATAACAACTCTGTTTGCACTAACGTAGCCTTCAATGCCACCAAGGCCAACAAATGTTGCATCATATGCTTTCACGACATCTCGATCAATATCAGAAAGGAGCGTGAACTCAAGATTGTACTTTCGAGCGAACTCAGCGTTTGCCCAAGGTGAATCGACACTGATTCCTAGAACGGTTGCATCAGAACTGTTGAGTTTGTCGAGATTGTCTTGGAAAGCACACATCTCTTTGTCACAAACGCCCGTAAACGCACCCGGATAGAATGCGAGAATGACTGTTTTTCCAGCGTAGTCAGCAAGACTGACGTCAGACTTTTGGGTGTTCTTCAGGGTGAAGGCGGGCGCGGTATCTCCAATATTGACCATAATGGGGCCAAGAATATCCGGCGTATATCCGTTTCGTCGTTCAAGCAAGGTCAAAACGGTCAGCGTTCATGACTTTGTTCCATGCTGTGATGAAATCATTGACGAACTTGTCGCTGTTGTCATCTTGCGCATAGACTTCTGCAATAGCTCGAAGTTGAGAGTTGCTTCCAAAGACGAGATCATATCGAGTTGCAGTACGGACATCTGCTCCAGTATTGCGGTCACGAGCGACGTAGCTGTTGCTTCCAGTTGCAGTCCATGCGACGTTCATGTCGAGGAGTGTGGAGAACCATGTACTGTCGAGTTTGTTATTTCCTCCCCAAAGGCCACGTTCATCAGAACTGACGCCAAGGGAGCGCATTCCTCCAACGAGAACGGTCATCTCGGGTGCGGTCAATTCAAGCAATTGAGCTTTATCGAGCATCATTTCTTCAGGCATGACGGCATAGTTCTTCTTCAGATAATTGCGGAAACCACAGGACACCGGCTCGAAGTAAGTGAATGACGCTCCATCTGTTTGCTCTTCACTTGCATCGCCACGGCCAGGCGTGAATGGAACTTCGACGCCAGATGCCATCTCTATCCCAACATTTCCTGCGAGGACGATTGTGTCTGCAATACTTGCTCCGTGTGTGGCTGCAAGCGGTTCAAGTGTTGAGAGAACCTTCGCAAGTTGAGCAGGCTTGTTGCCTTCCCAGTCCTTTTGAGGAGCGAGGCGAATACGGGCGCCATTGGCGCCGCCACGCTTGTCAGATCCACGGAATGTGGAGGCACTTGCCCATGCGGTTTCAACCATTTCTGAGATGGATAGGCCACTACTCTTAATCGCATCTTTGAGGGCTGCAACATCGTAAGAAGTACTTCCAGCTGTTACAGGATCTTGCCAAATGAATTCTTCATCAGGGACATCTGTACCGAGATAGCGGGATTTTGGCCCCATGTCACGATGGAGAAGTTTGAACCAAGCACGAGAGAATGCATCAGCAAAGACTTCTGGGTTCTCATGGAAATGCTTGGAAATCTTACGGTATGCAGGATCACGAATCATGGCCATGTCGGCTGTTGTCATCATTGTTGGAACCTTAATCGAGGAATCTTCTGCATCAGGAGCCATGTCAACCTCTTCTTGGTTGGATGGCGTCCATTGATGAGCGCCAGCAGGACTCTTTGTTAGTTCCCACGTATCTTCGTACTTGAACAGCANGTCNAAGTAACCGTTGTCCCATGTGAATNGGNTNNGCAGTCCANGCNCCNTCGATACCNCTNGTGATGGTGTCTCGNCCNNNTCCNGANNNGTNGNNGNTNGNCCANCCNANTCCTTGTTCTTCGANTGANGNACCTTCNGGTTCTGNACCNNNNTGNNCNNCGNNACCNGCNCCGTGTGCCTTTCCNAAGGTGTGNCCACCNGCGGTGAGTGCAACNGTTTCNNCGTCNTNCATNGCCATNCNANNNAATGTTTCNCGAATGTCTTGNGCNCTNAGAAGTGGNTCAGGNTTNGNNTTTGGNCCTTNTGGNTTNACGTANATGAGNCCCATTTGNACNGCNGCNAGNGGNTTNTCNAGNTCTTGACGNGTGTCNCCNTATCGNTNGTCNCCNAGCCATTCATCTTCTGCTACCCCANTAGATGTCNTCTTCTGGNTGCCAAATATCAGGACGGCCGCCACCGAAACCAAGAACAGGTCCACCCATTGACTCAATCGCGATTTGCCCAGTAAGGATGAGTAGGTCAGCCCAACTGATGGAATTTCCATACTTTTGCTTAATCGGCCATAGCAAGCGTCGAGCCTTGTCGAGGTTACCGTTGTCTGGCCAGCTGTTGAGAGGTGCGAATCGCTGTGCTCCGGTTCCGCCGCCACCACGGCCATCACCAGTTCGGTAAGTTCCAGCAGCGTGCCATGTCATTCGAATGAAGAAAGGACCGTAGTGACCATAGTCAGCAGGCCACCAGTCTTGACTGTCGGTCATTAATGAGTGAAGATCCTTCTTCAAACCCTCGTAGTCGAGACTCTTGAAAGCCTCTGCATAATCAAAATCTGGATTCATTGGGTTTGACTTTGTACTGTGCTGATGAAGGATATTCAGATTGAGGTTTTTTGGCCACCAATCGTTATTCGTCATACCAGTACTTGGCGCGCTGATTGCACCACCATGCATTACTGGACATTTTGCATCCGAGTTATTTGTATCCATTCCTTTCATTTTTCGCCCTACTGTTCTCTAGTTAAACCTCTTATATGAACATGTAGTTGAGATTTTTTAACACGGAAATAGCATACTGTAAACTATGCTTTCAAAATATTATCTTATTGATAGAATGAGAGTTCTTGTAGTCGATAAAAATTCATATCGNNTGCGAATCATGANTCNATTCATTTATNTACAGACCGTTTCTAGGAGTGCTATGAATCGACGCACATCTCAGAATCAACGCAAAGTTCGAGTTTCCAAGATTTTCCGCCGCCAGCCAAAAAAGAAGGTTGTTGAACAACCAAAAGAAGAGGTTGTAGATGCCTCTTGTCAAATTCAAGGCTGCGGTTGTGGCAACTGATTATTTGGCAATAAGCGATTGGTCTCATCTGGATCGATCATCACTGCTACGAGAATGACGAATGTCTCGAGTAATCCTGCAAGCAAAAACAACGTNGGATAATCAAATCGAGTCGCGAATGGATCTGTTAACTGATAGCCAATAATCGCTGAAAGATTCATCATAGCCATGTACCCTGTAAACTGGGTNCCTCCNACCTTACCCCACGTCACTCTCATCATGAGTGAGTACGTGTTGATTGCCACCATAGCCCACGCAATTGTATGAAGGCACCAAATTGACATCATGAACAGTTCAATTCCCCACATTGGCTCGGTTAAGCCCCATATCAGGTTCAGTATTGCTGCGCCAAGTGCAGAATAAATGATGATGAGTTTTCCTCCGAAGCGTTTTCCTAACTGTCCTCCAATCATGTAGCCAATCATTGTGACTACCAGAATAAGTCCACCCTTAGTAGCATTGAATTGTTCCTCGGACCAACCCAGTTCTCGAACGAACAAGAGTGGTAAAACTGGAATCATGAAGAAGGAGAGNGACATGACAAGACTGAGCNCAATTCCTAACTGTGCAGAGCGCAATGAGAATGCAGTTTTCACATCTGAAATGATATCCTTGATATCTCTCTTTTCCTCCTCATCTTCCCAAAATGGTAGATCTGAATCTTCACTCCATGGGAACAGCTTCTCGCCAGGTCGTTCTGTCATGAACAACGGTACAAGCATAATGATCACGAGGATTGGAATTTGCAAGAAAATGGCTCCTTTGATCCCTACAAAGCCAATGATTGTACCTANNCCNGCACCTCCGATGATTCCTCCCACTGCTTTTGCAGTGAACATGTAACTGTTGACCTTTTCAAGTTCATGTGGCTTGAGTACATCGACTGCGAGGGCATCTGTACTTACGTCTTGAAGAGATGTGAAAATATTGTAAATCAAAAACATCGTTGCAATAACTGTCAAATCACTGGTCGGGTCTGGAATGAAAAGCATTGCAGANAGAGAGATAATCATTCCCAATTGAGCGATGAGAACCCAAGGTCTTCTCCTCCCCATCTTTGGATATTGGAATCGATCAATGACTGGCCCCCAAAGGAATTTCACNGACCANGGAAGCGTTCCAAGCGTNAGCAGTAACGCGAGTTCTCCAGCACCAACGCCTTCACCAGCAAGGAAGGTTACGAATGTGACTGTGATGAAACCCCANGGAATTCCTTGGGCCACATACAAAGCACACAATGTGAGTACTCGNGCNCGATAACTATCTTCCAANGTTTTTCCTTCAGGTAATCGTTCAACATGTTCGGTTTCTTCTGATTCCTCTTCAAGAACAACTCCTAATTGGAAACGTTCGCCCCTCATTGTAATGAAGCCGACAAACAAGATTATTCCAATGAACCAAGGTGAAAACAAAACAATTGAGATAGCCCCTTCNCCGACAGATAGTGCTGTTGCTTCACTATCATCGACTGGTTGATTTGGATTTAGTGCGCCTGGGTCTGAAGCATTCAGAATAGGAAAGACTCCCTCTACAGTCAAACCGGCTGTGTTGTCCGAGTAATACATACGGAATTTTGGCTCACATCCTGCAATGAGTTTAGCTGGATCGAGACATTCAAGTGTTGTTGGCCCAGGTTTGTTGAATTGAACCTGTAGGACAGGAAGAGTGCCTTCTTCCCAATAGGACATGTTCTCAGTGATTTGAATATTCCAATTAATCTGCTCATCTTCATACGTTGGAATAACAAATTCTTGTTGGGCAAGAACTTCCGAATCCTTCAGAAAAGAGAGAACGAGATCGTCTCCACTATTTTCTGTTGATTGTATGAGAAAACCAAGACTCAAAGCAATGCTACCTTCAGAATNAAGAAACAATTCTTGTGAAAGAGGGTTGCTTAACGAGCAAGAAAAATCAATGTTCTGAGTGTCATCGAATTCACCAAATCCAAACTCTGTTGTTTCATCTGATGAAAAATGNGTAAAACAATTNCCATTNGCAAGAGACGNATCTCCCCAGAGATACATTGTGCTATTTTCGGGAGTTGGTTGAGTGGTATCTGAGACCTGNCCANACACGCTGGAGGCGAACAGACTTGTNAGCAAAACCAAACAAAACCCAATACAANTCACACGGTTTTTGTTCTGAATTGAGATGCCCCCTTGGCTTTTCCCTTCAGTTCGTAGTATGAATACCTTCACTGGTCTTGCACAGATAAACTTCTATCAATTTATTCTTGTTCTTTGAAANGAGGNTCTTCTGAAGTTAGNCGTTGNAAATTNATCATTATCAAACTTGAAAAGANGAATAATGGAATCATAAAACCGACAAACNNACTCTCCTTCAGCCATGGAGGTGANGGGATTTCNACATCTCTCCACCAACGATANTCTGGGTTTTCTCCACCGAGCACAAACGATTCTCCAATGTACGGAGTTGAAACTGTTTGATTCAAGAGTTCACCTGCAGCNGTAACACGTTCAAGAGGAGCATTCCATTTGTGGAGAGAAAGGACATATTTGGTGTTATGAATTGGAAGGATTGTTGATGCCTCGAGGTCAATTGATGCTTGAACNGATTGTTCGGGAAACATGTGNATGCTNGACCACGCCTCGTTGTATTGTCCAGCTTCGATGATAGCAATATCGAATGGACCGTACTTNTCTCCAATCTTTGCGTATTCGTCCGAATAGCCACTATCTCCGCTGAAGAAAATCTTGTGCCCATTGAATTCCAAAACCCACGATCCCCACAAAGTATTGTCTCCAGAGAGNCCGCGTCCACTGAAATGTTGTGATGGTGTAAGTGCGATGAANAGTTCNGANGAGACATTGTACTCATCGTACCAGTCGAATTCAATGACACTCTCTGANGGAATGTCCCATGTTGTCAAATGAGATTTAACACCGAGTGGTACGAAGAACTCTGCTCCTGCAAGAGATTGAATTGTCCCCATGTCCAGATGATCATAGTGATCGTGTGAAATGAACACATAGTCAACCTGGGGTAAATCTTCGATGCCGTATGTGTGCTCATATGCAAAGGGGGAAGGGCCGAAAATAAGAGGATCCAGTTCCCCNTCACCAAGGATGGGNTCCATCAGAATCGTTGTNTTATGNGACTGAATGAGAATGGTTGAATGTCCAAACCAAGTAATGCTCACGTCCGATTGATTCAACGGCATATTTTGATATTCTTTTGTTGGCAAAACAACATCNGGTTGCCGGTCATCATCACCCACCATGTANTCTAGGAGTGTGCCAAAAAATGAGCCTGTAGAAACACTNGTTTCGTTTAAATTATTGAATTTTCCATCATAATAATTCGGTGAATCATACGAGCCNGGATCACCTCCAACCTGAGGTGAAAGATTGAGGAAAGCAGTTGCTGAAAGAAGGATGATGACAATGAAGAACAAAACCATTGTCGAGAATATTTTCGCCTTACGCTTGAAACTTGGATTTTGTAAATCTGGTTCTTTTTTACTGTAGACTGAAGTTCTGCACAACAGATTAATGCTTACTCGAATAAGTAAAACAAGAAGAATTAAGAAATTTATAGATTGCAAATTGTTGCGATAAAACCACAACATNAGNGTAAGGAGTANGATGACTTTTCCTGCTGACTTTATTTTTTTGTGATGTTCATCAGGCGTCATGNCTTCACCTNGTGAGTCTCGTTAAAGATATCAAATGAANATCAAACGATTCGNTCGATAACACGTACGTGGTCTCCACGCATGTTGAGAGTCATTGGAATTGGTTGTTCGTAAAGTTCCATACTGACTTCTTCCTTGGTTTCTGAAACGCTTGTTACACGAGCCTTTTCGCCCTTGAATGCGCCTGAAACAATTTCGACGATGCATCCGACTTCGATTCCCGAAGTAACGGCCTTTGGCTCCAAGTATGGCAAGATGTCCAATAGNGGAGCTTCTCCNGGAAGAACGGTCTTNGCGTTCTTTAGAGGTGTTTGAGTNATTCCTCTTCGAGCACTTGGATCTCGGCCACCAGAGCGNCCAATCAACTTCTCAACGTGGTGAAGTGCACTTGATTCGACGAAGAGATATCCACGCATATTGTTTGGATGGAGAACAGAGAAGATTTCTCCTTGGAGCGAAGTTAGCGAACCACTTCCGTGGAGACGTGCATACATTTCATCTGCAACACGTTGTTCAGAACCAATCGCTGTTTTGACGATGTAGAGGAAAGAGCCGACAGATCCATACATTTCACGGAACAACTTCTCAGAGCCCTCCATTTCATCCATGTTGGAAAAGACACAGTTGTATTCGAGCAACTTACCAGGGTCGATCCATTCGTGAGAAACATAACGCCCTGTTGGTGCTACTTCCTCGGAACTTGTTGCAACAAGGATCGGCATAACATCGACTAGATTACGACCCATGTCGACACCACGTTCTGGCCCGGTTCCAATGTATTCAAGTGTTTCAGGAGCAAGTCCTGTTGCTTCGGTTACACGTGCAAGAACTTCTTCTGGAGTATCTCCTGCGCCCCATACACCATCCCAGAGACCTGGGAAATCATTGTCATCCTTGCTTCGGTTAAGCAGCAACAACTTTTCTTCAAATCGTACAAAAACAATAAACGCTTCAGTCATCAATAATCACCAACTCATCCTCAGATTCCGAATACATCGTGAATCAACCAAGGAAGGAAATTGTCCATAAGAACAAGTAAGATAAATCCGATTGCTCCAAGAACGAACAAACCAATACCACAGATGATGCTGGTTTGCTTGAATTCTTGCGGCGTCGGCTTTCGCGCCATTCGAATAATTCGGGCCCAAGAGCCACGGGAAATCTTGCGGAACTGGGCTTCTATCCAGTCTTGACGGTCCTGAACAGCATCCTCGAATGTGCGTGAATCATCTTTTTTATCCGACATGGTACAACCTCGTGCTTTCCTACCGACCCAACCCCCTATTATAACCGCTTCCACGCGAACTGGTTTCCAAAACGAAGCAATATTCGGCAAGAGTTGATGAGGGGTGAACGGATGCGTAGCCTTGTATGGCTTCGCCTGACCCTTATGCTACTCTTGGTGTTTCTCGCAACGCCTCGGATGCTGAGATTAAACGAGCATTTCGAAAACTTGCTCGTAAACACCATCCCGATCGGAATCCAAATGATGCCGCTGCTGAAGCCAAATTCAAAGAAGTCCAAGCCGCGTACGAGATGATTGGAGATGCTTCAAAGCGTCAAGAATACGAGCAGAAAAAGCGTATGGAAAACATGTTTGGGGGAGGCGGTGGTCGTTCTCCTTTCGGAGGAGGTATGGGCGGCGGCTTCGAAGATATGATCGGACAAATGTTCGGTGGACAACAGCAAAATCCGTTCCAACAACGTCAACGACGGCCTCAAGCAAGGCCCAAAGGCAGCGACATTCATGTTTCGGTGGATGTGGAAATGGACCAAGCGATCAAGGGTGGTGAAATCACATTCCAAGCACAACGTATCAAGGTAGGAAATGGTAACGTGGCATCGAAGACCACTCAGAATTTCAAGATCCGGATTGAACCTGGTGTCAAACACGGTACCTCCAAACGCCTGAAGGGACAAGGAAACGAGCATCCACAAGGAACTGCGGGCGATCTTCATGTCACGTTCCGAATCGATGCTGGAGAAGGAAGGCGCTGGGAAAACGGAATCCTCATTCAACAAGTATCCATTCCTTACTCAACGATGATGCTTGGCGGTAAGGTCAAAGTGAATTTACCATCCGGGAAAAGCGGGCTTCTAAGTGTGGCTGGAAACAGCCAGCCTGGTGACAGAAGACGAATGACAAAAGCAGGCTATCTCCAAGGAGATTTAGATCTTGAATTTATTCTCGATGAACATGAAGAATTGACCGCAGAACAAATCAAAATCCTCGGACAGCTCAAAGATGTGGGGCTGTAATTTTATGCCAAAACACAACAAAAAGAACAGTTCTCGTGGCCCCGACGACGAACGATTTTGGAGACGTTTTACTTCCTTACTACGAGAAGATGAACTCTGGGAGAAGGATTGGTCGCTCGATGAGATGGTCGATTTCATCCTCCAGCACGAAAACCGCCCTCCTTCGCGAGAAGATGACAAATCCTATCGAAAACGATTGATGGATGATGTTGCGAAAATAATCACCTCAAGTCGGAGTAATTCCACACACTTCACATGGCAGGGAAACAATTCAGTTCGACCCAGATCACGTGAAGATATCGTCGAAATCAATGAAGCAGTCTCGCATTGGTCATCTCAACTCGCTCGACTTGAAGGAGAGGAAGAACACTGGACTGAGGCAGATCGACAGACCTTTTCTCTCCTCATAGAAACGTGGGAAGCAATGCTTACTGGGACTTCTTTACCTGAAGGATGTTCAATTCACGAACATACGGGGATGAAATGGAAATTGTTCAATCTCGAACTCGAAATTAAACGTCTTGCTGCCCGTAAGTCTGGGTTGAGATTTCCAGAATTCGAACCGGCAATGGCGTGGATGTTGGTCGAAAGTAAACACTGGACATTGCTTGAACTGCTCCAACAAAGGCTTGCATGGCGAAGAAAAAACAACCTCAATCCGTTCCCATCCTCCTATGATTCATCCCTTGAATCGTGGGCAGAGACGTTACCTGATGTCAATGCTGAGGCTGAGATTAGCAAAGGCCGAACAGATCTTCGCCACCTTAAATTTGTAACAATTGACCCTCCCGATGCAAAGGATTTTGATGATGCGATTTGTTTTGAAAAGAGCGGAAACGGCTCAACGCTATGGGTTGCTATAGCCGATGTTGCCCATTACGTCAGTCCCGATTCTCGGCTCGATACGACTGCGCAAGCAAGAGCAACTTCGGTGTATTTGCCTCATGGCGTTCTTCCAATGCTCCCGTTTAGGCTCGCAGATGACTTGTGCTCACTTCGAGCAAATGTTCCTCGATTAGCAATGGTTATCGAGATGAAACTCGATGAAAACATGGCCATTGTCGAGTCAAAAGCGCATGAAGCAGTCATTGATGTCAAAGAAAATCTTGCGTATGAAGACACCCTTGAGGATTCGAGATGGGATGAACTGTTCACCCTTGCTGAGCACTGGCAAAAGGATGAGCTTCGATTGAATGTTCAACAAGGAGAACAACGCCCGCGTATTCAAGAAGATGGATCGGTTCGAATCGATGTTAAATGGCCAAATAAGGCAACAAAGATGATTGAAACATTCATGGTTAAGACCAACAATATTGTTGGTGAAATGCTCGGTTCAAAAGGTGCATTACTCCCATGGCGTTGCCATCCATCACCAGATTCAATCGATGTGCGGGACCTCAACGAGCAACTCAAAGCCCTGGATATTGGCATTACATTACCAGAACCACGAACAAAATCAAAGGGTCAAAATGATACAGATGAATTAGCAAGTCTACTCGGTTCTTGGGCAGGAAATAGTATCGACTTGAGTGGGTTGGAATCCTCCCACGAAGAGAATACTGATGTACCCGATTATCTCAAAGAAGTTTCAGATCAAGATGCAAGAGATGAGATGCTCGATGGTTTACGGCAAGCGCAAGAGAAAGCCGTTTCACTCAGCGCTTCCATGCGACGAGTCGTCGATCAGGGACTCTTCCAACTGATGAATCGCGCTCGTTATGATGTCGTTAATGTGGGTCATTTCGGCCTCAATCTTGACGCATATGCTCATTTCACAAGTCCAATACGCAGATATCCTGATTTGATTGTACACCGTCAACTCAAAGCACATTTACACAATAAAGAATGGGTCTACAGCGAAGAAGAATTGTCTTCATTAAGCGAGCACTGTTCATCTCAGGGAAGAATGGCACAAGTGCTTGAATGGGAACTTGTGGCTGTTGCACTAAATTGGCATCTACGTCTTTCAGAACATCAGCAGTGGAATGCTCGAGTCGTTGGTTTGAGAACACCTTGGATATTCCTCGATCTCAAAGATGATGGTTCCATGCATGGCCGAATGCATCTCAAACAATTGTCTAAGAAGAAGAATTTGTTCATTGATGATCATGGACTCCAACTCTTGGAAGAAGGTCGGGATGGGCAAGGCGAACATGCTCTGCTTGAACTTGGACAACTCTTCCCCTGTCGAATCCGAGGACTCGATCTTTGGTCTGGACGTCTTGACCTATCGCCGGTCTAGCATCAATGCTAATTATGAGCGACGAATGACCAAAACATAGAGGCACCACAATGGCTGAAACAACACTTCGAGTCAGGGGTATGACCTGTTCTTCTTGCGTTGCATCAGTAGAATCTGTCGTCTCCAAGGTGCCCGGTGTCGAATCTGTTCGTGTAAATCTGGCCTTGGAGAAAGCAAGCATTACTTGGAGTACAGACAAGATCAGTATTGACGAAGTCGTGAATGCAGTTGAGAAAAAGGGATTCAGCGCTGAAAAGATCTCAACACCAGAAACCATTCGCTCAGAAGCAGTTCAATCCGCACGTAAACAGGGTCAACTTGCAGGTTTTGCACTTCTCTTGTCAATTCCGACCCTCATCGTGAGTATGTTTGTTTCAGATTTAGGAGAAACCGGTTCAATCGATACTCGATTCCTCTTGGCCTTCCTGCTTGCAACGCCTGTCTATGTTTTCTCTGGAATGCAGTTCCACAAAGGTGCTTGGAAAGCTATCCTATCTGGACGTGCAAATATGGACGTATTGGTTCACTTAGGTACCACGACGGCCATGATTTGGTCCGTGTTGGTTACCTTCGAGTCAGTGTTTACGTTCCTTCCAACCATCTTCTCTACTACTGAGCACGTCTTCTATGATGGAGCAGCACTGATTATCGCATTCATTTTAGTTGGGAATTTTCTCGAGAGTAGAGCGAAATTACAAGCGACAGATTCGGTCTATTCACTGATGAATCTTCAGCCCAAAACTGCTCTCGTTGTAGATGATGATGGTGCAACTGAGCGCCAACCTGTAGAAGACATTCTCTCGGGAACACATATCTTAGTTCAAGTCGGACAAACAATCCCATTGGATGGAATTGTCCTCGAAGGTTCTGCATTAATCGACACATCAATGATGACGGGTGAAACATATCCTGTACGACGTAAGGAAGGGGATGAAGTCATTGGAGGAACGATTGTTCTTGATTCACCATTAACTCTTCAAACAACTCAACCCTTCCATTCAACTCTTCTCTCAAGGGTTATCTCAATGGTTGATGAAGCCCAAATGGGCAAAGCTCCTGTACAGAGATTAGTCGATAAAATCTCATCAGTTTTCGTACCCTTCGTACTCTTTTGCGCCCTTGCTTCAGCCGTATTTTGGATGATGTCATCCGGAGAAGGGGATAGAAGCGGAGGAGAAGTGGCGATACTTGCACTCGTATCGACATTGGTCATTGCTTGTCCTTGTGCTTTGGGATTAGCAACACCAACCGCACTCATGGTAGGGACTGGAATTGGTGCTCGCTATGGTCTGCTCATCAAAGGCATTGAAGCGCTGGAACGATCGCATGCAACAACAACCCTCGTCGTTGACAAGACTGGGACCTTAACGACTGGTAAACCGAAAGTATCTCACATTGCACTTATTGATGGAGAAGTACGCGAGATTCTTGGCATAGCCGCCTCACTTGAACACGCCTCAACGCACCCAATGGCTGAAGCGATTCTTGCTTCTTGGTCAAATGTAACGAAGGAGAGACCCGAAATTAGCGATATCGAAAGCATGGGTGGAATGGGCCTTATTGGACGACTTGATGATGAAGTGGTTGCAATTGGTAATGAGCCGCTCATGACCCATGTTCGTGTTGATCTAAGCAGCCATCAAGATGCAATCAAAACTGCTGCTGAAAAAGGATCTACGCTGGCTTTCGTATCCAAAGGAACGCAATTACTTGGATGGATTGAAACGACAGACCGACTCCGGGAATCAACTGTTTCAGCAATTAAATTCGCTCAACAATCCAACCTTGAAGTCATTATGCTTACAGGTGACCGTGATGAAACTGCACAACAAATCGCCAAGGAATGTGGAATTACAACCGTTGTATCCAATGTACGCCCAGATGAAAAAGCAGACTATATTTCAAAATTGCAACAAGATGGTGCGTGTGTCGCAATGGTCGGTGATGGAATCAACGATGCTGCTGCTTTAGCCACTGCAGATGTTGGTATTGCCATGGGTGCTGGAAGCGATATTGCTCTTGATTCAGCAGATATTGTATTGATCCGAAATGATCTACTCGATGCTGTTTCAGCTCTGGAACTCGGTCAAGTTACAATGCGAAAAATTCGAAGCAATCTAGGATGGGCTTTTGTCTACAATTTGATAGGAATCCCTCTTGCCATGGGTCTGCTGCTACCATGGACCGGTTGGCTCTTACCTCCTGCATTTGCGGCTGCTGCAATGTCTCTCTCTTCATTGAGCGTTGTTGCGAATTCACTAACTCTACGATGGTGGAGGCCGCGACTTCCTTCTGCCTGAGCAAACAAAATCTTGTCGTATTTGTTTAATCGGCGGTTTCAAATCCATGATTGACCGCCATCAATTTGCGCGGGGGTCGCCCAGCTTGGTCAACGGCGGTGGGTTTAGGTCCCATTCCTTATTGGTTCGCAGGTTCGAATCCTGCCCCCCGCACCATGCTTTACCGTCAATATTGAGAACTGAATCGTTCAGTCCATACCATGCCCTCGCCACTTGCTAAGCATTGGAATCTCGAACCTTCTCGGATTTTTTTGAATCATGGGTCGTTTGGTGCGTGTCCAGAATTTGTGATGAAAGAGCAACGTAAATGGCAAGATCAAATGGAATCCGAACCGGTTCGGTTCTTTGAAGATGAAATGCCCTTGTTACTGAAGCAATCACGAGACGCTCTTGCAGATTTCCTTTCGTGCTCTTCGGAAGATTTGGCTCTTGTTCCAAACGCAACGACAGGTGTGAATACCATCCTTCGATCACTCATCTTCTCAAAGGGTGATGAGATTTTAGTTCCTGATCATGCATATCAAGCATGCCGAAATGCCATCGATTTCGTTGCAAGGCGCTGGGGCGCAACCGTAGTAACAGTGTCTATTCCTTTCCCTATTGATGGGCCTGAAATCGTCGTTGATTTGATGATGGNNGCAGCGACTGAAAAAACCAAACTGGTCATGATTGACACAGTAACGAGTCCAACTGGATTACGTATGCCGTTNGAAGAGTTAACATCANTGTTTGAAGCAAGAGGAATCGAAGTTCTTCTCGATGCTGCTCATGGGATTGGAATGGTTCCTCTTCATCTCGATGAACTTGGAGCGTCATACGTCACCAGTAATTGTCACAAATGGTTGTGCGCACCCAAAGGAACGGCTTTTCTTCATGTCCGTTCAGATAAACAACACAAAATTCAGCCGTTGACGATTAGCCATGGGCATACATTCCCTCTTGGCACAACGACTCGTTTCCGACACGAATTTGATTGGACTGGAACACAAGATATCTCNGGNTGGTGTACAATTCCCAGNGTCATTCAAGGGATGGAAGNNNTGNTCGAGGGGGGNTGGNCAGCCATCATGCAACACAATCATGATCTTGCTATCGAAGGTCGAAATTTAATCTGTGAAACGTTAGGAATCGAAGCGCCTTGTCCTGACTCAATGATTGCCTGTATCTCAACACTTCAACTTCCAGGAGAACCACTTCCACACGAAATCATGCATGAGCCTGATCCATTGCATGAGATTCTTTCGAGTAAATACAACATCCAAGTTCCGGTCTGGTCATGGCCTTCTCCTGCTGGANGATANCTACGNATTTCNGCTCAGTTGTACAACACCATCGAAGAATATCAAGTCTTAGNAAATGCTTTGANAATCGAATTAAATTGCGANTGAATTCCGTCNGTTANTGNATGAACAGATTGAATAAAGACGAATGTGAGGATGAATTATGGCCAAAGGNATTCNGNAACTCAAAGCATCTCTCATGNTTTGTTTGCTTCTCTGCACTGCTTTCTCAGGTTGTTATGGAGANGANGTTGAGNCAGNTCAAGTCTCCGAATTCGGTGTTGAAGCTCCTGAATCTGTCCTCAGAGGACAGTACTTCAGTATCGAAGTCACCTCGGATGCTGACTGGACAATGATTCGTAGCCCTGGCTTCTACTACATGGACGAGTATGACGTGCTGCGAGACGATGTCGAAATGACCTTCGATGCATCTCAAACGAGTCTCACGTTCCTTGTNCTTGACTCTGAACGCANCGATATTGTNCTNACGATCACNTCTGGCGAGGAAGTCTGGAATGCAACNCTACCGCTCTCAGACAGTGAAGAATACATGCTGGTCGATGGTCGTCGNGCATACGAAACGATTGACATGCTNACAACAGATTACAACAATCGATGGTGTGCAAGTGCATCTCTTCANGAAGGTGGTGCAGGATATCAGGCTGCTGCTGAAAAAGCAGAAGAAATGATGTGGGACATGGGCTTTGACCATGTCGAAATCACACAATATCCTGATGATCCNNATCAATTNAACATTGTTGGCTACAATTGGGGACGCGTCAATCCTGATGAGTACATTGTCATNGGTGGACACTTCGACATTGCCTACATGTTCACGCCTCCTGGCGGAGGAACAAACGAAGGAGCAAACGATGANACTTCNGGTTCAACTGTCTCGCTCGAGGTNGGACAAGCACTTGCTCAAATGGAATTTGACCACACCGTNGTTGCNGCATTNTGGGCNTGCGAAGANGAAGGATTGNTGGGNTCNCTCGCTTATGTTGCCAACCTNCCNGANAATGTGTCAGTTCGAACCTACATGAATTTCGACATGGTATCTCTCAATTACCCAATTATTCCACTCACTGAACCTCTTATCGACCCACTTACAGGAGACATCTTTGAANCAACCAAATACGATTGGAGCATAAGCATNGCAGGTGCAAGCGANGNGAACATGGATCGNATGNACGACTGGGTCACNCAAACAATNGANGAGNATCTNGNATANCAACCGACANAAGGAAATCCAATTATGTGGCAGAAGGCTGAATCATGTTCTTCGGATCATTGTTCCTTCTTTTCCGCGGGTTATCCAACNTTCAATTTCTTCAGTCCTGGTGGNGANATTTCATTCTGGCANGAATGGCATTCGCCTTCGGATACGTTTGAATTCATGACNGCNAAAGCNGGNGGTCCAGATGGAATGGCTTCTGGGTTCAACAGCCTTGCATGGTCATCTCTTGACTTGTTCATACGGGTTGACAACGCAGAAAATTTCCATGGCAATTGGAAAGAATAATCGACGGTTTTGTTTCTTATTTTGAATACATCCATTGATGAAGGATAAGGTTAGGCTTAACCATGGGCAGCAAGTTCTCTCGAGTTGCAGCGAAAATCGTTGCCCATAAAAAACGAGTCCATGTGGCCGTTTTTATTCTCACATTGCTCATGATTCCAGGAGCGCTTACTGCCTTGCAGCCAATCGATATGGAATCCTATGAGATGGAATCTCCAGAACTCTCGGCTCAAACAACCATTGATGATGAATTCCCAACGAGTGAAATTATTCTTGGGTTTGTGGTTGCAGTTCGAGATCCAAACGAAGTTGAGCCTTTGGAAGAATGGGAGCCAGTAGCGACCGTTGATGGAGGAACTCCAGACTACGCATCGGTTCCTTCAATAGAAGACATTCTTGAACCTGGAAAAGCGTGGAAGGGAGTCACAGAACCTGATGGAGGAATCCTTAATCTTACAATTCTCAAAGAGATTGATGCAAAAGCAAAACTCGTTCTTGAACATCCACTTGGCGGTTCCCTCAAACCGCTTGTCAATGAAGTAACTGGCCACCAGACAGGTGGTGTTATGTCCCTTGCTGACATCTTTCGAGGATTCATGAACAACACTTCGATTCTGACTCAACCAGGACTCTCGCCGCTTGGTGTTCAGACACCTCCTCCAACAAACTGGACGGATTGTTTTCCCCTGGATTGCTTAAGTTTTGATGATGAAAACATCACACAAGCCCACATTGACATGGCTGCTGCACGAATGGCTGAAGGAAGTAACAATGATTTCCTTCGCTGGATTTCTCTCGATCGAGGTTTTGTTTCTGACTTTACATCGATTCAAGAAGGTCCGATTGGCGGGACGCTCGACAGTGAAGGGAACTGGCAAAACGAGACCAATGGGCCTGGAAGGTGGAGTGGTTCAGCTTCGTGGCTTCTGGTTCAACTCGACCGCGCATCCTTAGAAGAGCAAGGTTGGGAAGTTGTATGGAAGGATGCAAAACAAGAGAAATCAATCCGATCAACTGACGATGGAATTGTCATTGGAGGGTATCGAATAGCCAATAGTGAACTTGTCCTACATCCACCTCAATACGATAAAGAAACATGCACTGAACTTGTTGATGAAGAAGGGGCTGGCTGTTCAGTCGAATGGAGTTATATGGACTTGGAAGGGACATTAAGATCACATGACAGGACATCCCTTACACTTCTTGTAGGACAAGGAGTGAATGTGGAAGTTAACCGAGAATTGCAAGCCTCAACAGGACTCATTATTCTCATGGGATTGATTATTTTGGGACTCCTCTATGTGAGCCTAAGACGGCTTAGTGACGTCGCCATTGTTGTCGTTGCATTGGGGGGCGCTTTGTTGTGGATGCAGGGCCTTATCGGCCATTTCTCATCGTTTACCAATCTCTTTGGCATCTCGATCATCGCTCGTTCTCAGTTTTCAAATCTGTTACCAATTCTTGTTCTTGCGTTAGGTATTGATGATTCTTTACACGCGTTACATCGCTACAAAGAAGAGCGTCGGAACGGAAAATCCCCAACCGAATCCGGGACAATAACACTCAACCGTGTTGGAAGGGCGATTCTCCTTACATCAATCACGACCATGGCTGCATTTTCAGCAAATCTATTCTCAGATATTGCTGCACTAAGATCGTTTGGAGTTGAAGCTGCAATGGGAATTCTTGCTGCCTTCCTCCTCACTGGGCTTTGGGTCCCAATCCTTCGATTAAGTGTCGATGAGTGGCTGGAGAAGAAGAAACAAAAGAAGCTTGAGGAGAAACACATCACTCATCTTGTTCCTGAACGATGGCTTCGTTGGGTGACAATTCAAAGTGGACGATTCCGAAATTCCTTCGTCTTAGCCACGATTGCTCTCTTGATTACAATCCCCGCAAGCATTGCCATGTCAAACTTAGAAGGGGACTTTGCAGTCGAAGATTTCCTTGATGAGTCGTCAGACTTCGCTCAAGGTGTCAACATCGTCAATGAACGTTTTTCTGATGAGGGAGAGCCTGCGATGTTGTTGATTGAAGGCGATGTTCTTGACCCAAGAGTCTACGAAGGTATTGATTTGTTCAGAACTGAAATGAACACTGTTGAAGAAGGTGTTCCTGAAAAAATTACGCGTACACCTGATGGGAACATCGATTTGCTTGCCATCGATGAACTGCTGTTTGCCGCCCAAGGTTCATTGATTCTAGATCCTGAACCGTTCAAAGCACGTGGGTGGGATCCTGAAGTTGAAGGAAACGGCATGAATTGCACAACCAGTCAAATTGGATTCTTAGACACCAGCGATCGAGATTGTCTCGCCTTCATGTACGGATTCCTCACTCTAGAAGGCGTCCCTGGCATCGGCCCTATCCCTTCAATTCCATCGAGCATCGTTAGCCTCTACATCATGCCAGAAGTGGAATTGAATCCTGTCCAACCTTGGCTCGATGTTAATGGAGAACCTGCTCAATACAACCACATGCTGATTCGATTCGGAATTACTGGTCCTGAAGATTTTCCAAGCATGGGCCCTGCAATGGATGAATTGTGGAGAGATCTCGAAGTCTTTACCAACCTCTCAACAGGAACACAAGACACTCCAGGCACTGCCCCAACCGAAGAGCAACCTCTGACTTGGGTTATGACAACAGGACGTCCTGTCACCCGATTTGTAGCATCTACTGAAATGCAAAACGAAATGCAATCTTCGCTTGTTCTCGGCTCAGTGTTCGTGTTTATTTCTCTTGCAATTGGATTCCGTTCAATCAAACAAGCTTTAGTCACACTTGGACCAATCCTACTTGTCGTCGTATGGTTGTATGGATTGATGCAGGTAACTGGAGCAAGTCTGAACATTGTGACAGTAACGATTGCAACAATCTCGCTTGGTGTCGGAATTGATTATTGTATACACGTCACGGAACGGTATAGGGAAAGTCGTGAAAAGGGCGAAAGCCACGAGCAAGCACTCCATGCAGTGGGTGGAGCTTGTGGATTGGCTTTGATCGGAAGTGCTGCATCTGATATCGCAGGCTTCTCTGTTATCGCGCTCTCTCCTATGGGCTTGTTTAGCAACTTTGGAATCTTCTCGGCTGCGATGATTTTCCTCTCCTTGATCGCAAGCCTTGTTCTAACAACCGCTGCACTTGGATTACTTCATCAGACGACGAAAATTGGCCAAAGCGAAGAAGAATAGAAGCGGTGCGTTCTTGAAGGGAAGTGCTCACGCAAGGATGCGGTCGAATGGGTTGTCCCACCGGCGGTAGGTGAGAAAATGGTTGATGAAACAACACCAGATGATGATGAAGATTGGATGCAGTATGCCAATTCTGGCTTTGGTTCAACCGATTATTCACTTTGGGATGAGGTTGAGGAACAACCTGAGGAAGACATCCAGTCCGATGAACCTGAACAGCTCGATTCTCACACTGAAGAAATATCTCGGGCTCCATCTCCTGCTGGGTTGAAGCATCTGCTTCGAATGGGGGCGTGTGATTCATGCCTCGGCCGATTGGGAGGGAAAAGATCCTTCCAACAGACTGATGAAGAATCTGGTCAACTCATTCGTTCAACAATAAGTGAAGGGAACGAGCGCTTGATGAACATCCGTCAGGAAATACCTCTCTGCCCATTTTGTGAGAACCTATTCGAAGAGGCTCCTCTTCTTGCCGAATTAATTCAGGATGCTCTTGGGCCCTATGATATCAATAAACTGCAAATTGGTGCTCGTATTCCTAAAGATCAAATCGAGCAAGAGGAATTGATTCGCAAAAGATACGGAGCAGGAGGTTCTGATCCGTTTAAGCCATCTCTTGTTTCAGCAGTATCAAAGATTGTAAAATCAAACCTTGAATCGATCAATATCGTCAATGACAAACCAGACGTATTGGCGCTCATCGATGTATTGACACTCACGGTTACGCTCGATATTCGAAGCGCCTACATCTATGGTCGCTATCGAAAACTTGCTCGTGGAATTCCACAGACAAGATGGCCTTGTCGGGCTTGCAAAGGAAGAGGTTGCCAGAGTTGTGATTATACTGGGCAACAATACCCTTCGAGTGTGCAAGATCTCATCGGTGAACCATTGATGAAATTCTTTGATGGAAAGGAACATGCCTTCCATGGCATGGGACGAGAAGATATCGATGTGCGTTGCTTGGGAAGTGGCCGGCCTTTCGTCTTTGAAATCAAAGAACCAAAGCGATGGTCGATCGATTACGAAGAAGCCATGAATCTTGTTAATCAAGAAGCAGATGGAGCAATCGAAGTTTCACACTTCCGCGCATCCAATCGAAGTGAAGTTGTACGCGTAAAGGATACTCCTGCTGAAAAATCATACACCATTCGATTCCTTGTTGAACCGATTTCACAGCCCGAGTATGATGTGCTTGTAGCACCTCTTGACATGACGAAAGAAGACGTCCAACAACGCGGGGGGCGTGGACGAAGAAAACAACGACGAAGAGGAGATAAGAAGGACAATCCAAAGAAACCCCTTCAGAAGATTGAAGTTGAAATTCTTGAAGAATCTGAATTAAAGAAACTAAAGAAAGACGAACTTGTTGCTCTATGCATAGAACGTTCATGCCCTTCTAAAGGTACAAAAGCAGTTCTCATTGAGCAACTTCTTGAAACAAATCCAGGGCCCGTTGAAATGCTTCCACTTCCTGATGAGGCGACAATTTTGGAAATCATTGACAAGTTAGAAGGTGTTAATCTCGCCCAAAGAACTCCTGAACGTGTTGCACACAGAAGAGCTGATCTGGTTCGCCGAAGAAGGGTCATTGAGACCAACAACCCAAGTGTTGAAACCCTTGATGATGGAAACATTGCAGTTGAATTTACACTCCGTTGTGAATCTGGAACGTACGTCAAAGAAACCGTCCATGGTGATGATGGACGAACCCAACCTTCCATGGCCTCCCTCATCAAAGCAAAATGCACTGTTGAATGGCTCGATGTCGGAGATATTCACGCAGATTGAAGCGTATTGATTCATCGCGGTGCTTATATGCAGTGGGTCGGTCGCAAAGTTGCTTCGAACAGGCGTAATGCTGATTTCGAATACTGGGGGCCACTAAAATGAAGCGATCCAAGGGACAAAGAGTAGGTACAAGAAGCGTTCTACGTCGACGACGAAAGGACCGTTCACGCACATACATTAGTCGTGTTATGCACAACTACGAAGAAGGCGACCGTGTTGCTATCGTTCTTGACGGTGGACAACAAATGGGTATGCCTCATCGCCGATTCAATGGAAGAACTGGATTCATCACACGCCGACAAGGTGTTGCTTGGGTCGTTGCAGTCAAAGACGGAAACATGCAGAAAACTGTCATCGCCCGTCCAGAACACCTCCGCCCATTGGAGTGAGTGATTTTTATGACCGAAGAAGAAAAGATTGTTGATTTTGCTACCGTCCGTGACTTGCTCAAGGGCGCTCAAGAACGCCGAAGAGATTTGACATACGAACAACGTGCTGCTCTCTTCCACGCTGAGTGGGCTGCCAGTGAGAATCGAAATGGATACCCAACAATCTCAGCTGTGTTCGAAGAACTAAAAGCCGCTATTGCAGAAGTTCCCGCTTTTGAAAAATATCCAGAGTTGGCTGCAAAACTAGCTGAACTCATGCCGATGACAGAACTTGAGATCAAGGCCGTTATGGCAAGCCGCCGTGCTTCCATAGATGACGGAGATGTCAACACAGTTCTCGAACTTGTGCGTCAACACGTCGGTGTTGAGTGAAACCCAAAGGAAGTGAACCCGCATGAGCCGCCCTGGCCGTGATTATACCCCTCGTAAATTCAACAAGTCAACACCGAATGTTGACACCAGTATGCCTCCACCAGCAACTGGTAGAAAGGAGATTCCAAAGCCTCAGAAGAAACCAGAGCAATCTGGTGAACCACGAAGGCAGCAACGCCCTCAACAACGACGTGACAATCGAGGAGGACAACGTCAACAACGCCCTCAACAGCGTCGAAAAGATGCTTCACCACTCTATGATGCTTCATGGGCTCGTGTCGTTGAGTTTGATGCTGGAGATGGCGTCATTACAGGATTTACAGAAGAATCACTCATCCCATGTCGAATTGGTATTGAAACTTCAGAACCTATTCTCCCTAGTTCAAGAATCTACATTGGAAACGGAAAAGAAGATGCTCCAAAGGGAACCATCCTTGGTGGAGCAATATTCGATCGAATGAGCAACTCTGCAAAGTTAGACTTCCCTCTTATCATCCAGTTATTTGTTGAAGAATTTGGAATGCACTTCGTTCAATCGTTCTTCAACAAAGCAGGAAATCTCTCACTTAAGCAACACGCATTTGAACTTCTCGACGGCATCGGGAGCAAAAAGGCACTACAAATGGTTGAGCTCCGTGGCTCTTCTGGATTCGCCTCATTGGCTGAATTGAACGAAAAGTGTAGCATTGACGCTGCAGAATTACTAGCACGCAGATTCTTCTCTGAGATTGAGGATAGAACACTCCAACCGCGATTGATCGATCATCTGTTTCCGGTGAATGCATGAAATCAGCAAGAGACTTGATTGATTCTTTGCGTGCGTATCAGCCACCAAATACCGACTTAGGCCAGCATTTCCTTGTTGATGACGAACTTCTCAACGTCATGGTAAAATTAGCAGAAGTCACATCGCAAGATCATGTTCTTGAAATTGGACCTGGCCCTGGAACCTTGACTCAAGTGCTCTTAGAAACAGGAGCAACAGTTACTGCAATCGAACTCGATGATGGCCCTGTACTTCATCTTGATAACGTCTTTTCTGAACAACAAAACAATGGAAAACTCACCCTCTTACATGGTGATGCTCTGCTGGAACAGTGGCCAGAGTCGATTACGAAAATTGTCGCAAATATTCCATACCAAATCTCCTCACCTTTGATTGAGAAGATTACAAAATTCAACGCCTTGAACGAAACATCTCTCCAATCTGTGGTGTTCATGGTTCAACAAGAATTTGCTCAGCGTTTGACTATGGCGCATCCAAGTGATGTTGGTTCACTCGGTATGACTGTGGCTCTCGATTGGAATGTTGAGGAACATCATGTTGTCGCCCCACATAGTTTCAGCCCTCAACCGGCTGTGCACTCTCAAGTCGTTTCACTTTATCCACATCAGACAATTTGGCCGGCTGATAAACGCTTAATTCGCATGATGATCCATCAAGCATTTGCAGAAAGGAGAAAGAAAATCAGGAGTACGTTGAAACGTGCGCCGCGAAGGATTTCTCGCCTCAAAGGTTGGCATGCTCAGCGATGGAAGGATTCAATTTCATCACTTCTTGAGGAGGAACTAATGGATTTACGACCTGAGTCGCTTCAACTTGAAGACTGGGTTACACTCGCAGTAGGAGTTGAAAAAGGCTCGAATTGAGAGCCATTATTACCGAACAGTTACGGGGGAGGGTTTTCTTAGGAACGCCTTCTCGGCTTACATTGTCGGAGGGGATGTTATGGCAAAGAAGGACACATATCTCGCATTACTTCGTCGAGGAATCGATGATACAACTGCGCAACTACTCGCTGATGCGGGACTCAAAATAGGCGATTTGAAAAAAATCGACTCTGAGAAACTGATTGAAAACTATGGCCTGAAGCCTGACATCGCAGAAGGTGTCATCAGCATCATCACCGCTGGACCACAGAGTCACGGGAAAGAACGGTTCCTTGCAAAGGTTCTTGCTCCTGATCGTAAACAAGAAAGTCGAATTGAAGAAATGAAGTTCAAGCGTAAGCAGAAGGACGTTTTGACCGAACTTGCTGAACAAAAAGAACGAATTAAGTTGGCGAAAGTTACTGCATTCAAAGACAAGAAACTCATCATGAACCGTCTCGGTAAAACAGTTGAATTAATTGTCAAACTTGAGAACAGCCTTAACGATGAAGGAAAAGACGATCAGAAAGTCAAAATCCGTGACCAACTCGAAACACGTGGACTTGAAGCTGCACGTGATCACGAACTGCTCGAATTAGAAGGAACACCTCAAGACATCGTTGATTTCCGACGCAAGCACGTCCCTGCCCTTATTTTCCATGCGTGCCCTGAATGTGGAGATGAAATGGACCCTCGTTCATCGAGAGACCCTGACCGAAATGAAGAGTATGCTTTGATTTGCTGGGAATGTGAAACCAGTTTCACTCCACCGCTTGGCGATATGGCAGAAGCAAAACTCAACAACGGTTCTCGTATCATCATTGATGTCGATAAAGCCCCTCGAAATCCAGTTCCTCCAAAGCCAGCAAATCTTGGCTTTAGCGATGTAAACGAACAACTTCGAAAGGATTTGGAAGCAACAGGTGCAACAGCCGACCTCATCAGTGCTGAAGTTGAGTCTGCTGGCCTTACTGGAGGCCTCATGGACATCAACGATTGGATTGACCAGACATTGGCTGTTAAGGGCTATATCCAAGCACAAGAAGACCGTGAAGATTTCATTCTACGAACTGGAGCAGGTGCAACCAAGTTCAACAAGTGGATGAAGAAGGCTGGTTTGTTCTTCAATAAACAAACAGGTCGTTGGACTCGAAACAAGCCTGGTCGCTGAGGTGGAACCATCTCAGCAGGCGCAGTTGTTCGGTTTTTCCGAGGAATACAATTGCTTGGACAAGCAACCGTGCAAGCAGATTTTACTCTGGTTGAACTTGCAGAAGATGCTGGAGTCTCAATTCCTACGAACTGTTCATCTGGTACCTGTGGAACATGCATGGTGACTCTTTTGTCTGGTGAAGTCCCATTACCAGAGATACTACCGCCAGGTTTAGACGAAGATGTGGTTGAAGATGGAGCGAGACTCGGTTGTATTGGATGTCCAAAAGGTGATGTTGATATCGATCTACGACCACCGTTATGAGGCGATAAGATGTTTGAAGAATGGGGTGCTATCGAGTGGTTCTTACTCGTTGTCAACATTGTTGCACTAACAATTGCTGCTCGATTTCTTATCTGGAAGATCAAAAAGAAATTTGCAGAAGTTGAAAAGCGACAACAACATTCTCTGAGGCAAAAATAAATTCTCAAAGCGTAGGCTTGAGAAAATCGACTGCCCCTCTGTGTAATTTTAGAATCAAATTTACGGCATTCTTTGCGGATTGTCGGGTCAATCATGATAAGAGGTTCCGCTTACGTTGAATCATGGGGAGCGGAAAAAAACGATTTTGGCAAACTGAAATCCCCGAAAGAGCGCCGTTAATGGCTTGGCTCATATCATGCATAATCCTCACAATTTGGAACCTCAGTCGTGGGCTAAATCTCTGGGCTGCCTATAATTTCGGAGGAATAATGATGGCTCTTTTGGCCATTTTTATTCTGTGGAAAGGACACGCACGTCTCCCAGCTCTGCCATTATGGATTGGGTATTTTGCAACAATGTTCCATTTCTTCGGAGGTTCATTAGGTGCTGCAGACAGCGGCCCTGGACCATTCTGCTTTGGGGGAATGCAACCCGGTGAATGGTTGTGTGCAGATGGTGTGAACGGAATGTATCATGTCCATCCGTGGTGGGACAAATTGGTTCACAGCATGAACAGCACAGCCATTGCCATTGCATGGGCGCTGGGTTGGAGAAGAATGTCAGAGTATCACGGTTGGCAACTCTCACCTCGAATTGTAGCGTTTACCGCTTTTTCTCTTGGTGTAGCCATCGGCGTGGTCTATGAAGTGTACGAGTTCTTTGGCAAGGTCTTTTTCCTAACGATTGACCAAGGTGGATACGATAACACAGCCTCAGATCTGGTAAGTGACGTGTTAGGTGCAGGATTGGGCGTGTTGTTTATTCACTTCTATGATCCAATGAACAAAACTTCAGACAAGAGCGGCCAATTGCCGATTCCGTCTGAAGTAAGGCTCACCAACGTTGGTACCATCCCACTCATGATCATGGGCGTAATCCTTTCACTAGACTACCTTTTGTTGAACGGAAGCATGGTTAACTCAGACTATGATTTAATAGGACTGTTGATGCTTATTACCCTCTTTGTATCAGGATTAATGGTTGCCCGTTTCCGCTTTCAAAATTCAAACGTAAACAAAACCGATTCTTCGGAACAGGTTGGAATGTCTTCCTAGGCCCAATCCCCTCTATGGAGGATATCCAAGCAATGGGTAGCCTCTGTATCGACCCACTGAATCCCCTTTGTATCGGAAAATAAAATGCAAAGGGGTTTCGGATAACTCCTCACGATTTTATGGAAATACTATGTAGGTTATCAGTATTAAGCATCATTTAGCCACCACCTCCGCCACCACTTGTATCAAGTGCATTGTAATGTGAAGTATATTGGAAATCAATATCATAGAGAGACATTAATTTACTCACGATATTTTTCGAGTCACCTTCATCAAAACCATAAATCGTCAGAGCATGAAATCCGTGTAAGTACACATGCAATTCATAATCACTCTTTTTGCGTGCTTTGTAATGATATTCCTCTTCATGGAGGACTATTTTTGTAATATCGTCCTTTTCAAACACATATTCTGGAACCCTTTTTTTAACAATCAATTCTGCACTCAAATCAGGAAATACCACCAAACCAGTTCCTCTAAGATATTCGGGGTTGAGAACGTTTTCTGCGAATTCTCTTTTGTACTTTATTCGCTTGAATTCTTCAAATAGTGACCCAATTACAACCCCTAAAATTACAAAGGGCAAAAAGAATGGTAAAAGTAAGATGTCGTCAAGACTTAGATTCCACTTAGCCTTAAAATTCCCAACGAGTAGAGGAAATTCGAAATTTCCCTCACTATGCCCAGGTTCAAGAGAGTTGAGAAAAGCATTTGATTTTCGGTTAGCGCGAGAAGTCTGGCTGCTGTTGATTCTCTTAAACTCGTCTTGATCGGTCCAATCGAATTCTTGATCGCAATATGGGCATTCATAAGTTTCACTTTCACGTTCTCCTAATTGGATAAAGCCTAAGTCGACCTCTTGATTACAAGAAGGACATTCCACTTCGACCATACTGGAATCTCATTTACTGTTAGGTATAACTCTTGACCCGACACTATCCATACCCTTACGACACCCACGCGTGAGAGGCATATCGGAAGGGTACCGACGCGTGGAAAACTCACTAGAGGGTACCCTCTGCTTGGACGGGTAAGCAGTGGGCCCCCTTTGCAAAATTGATTTATATTTTCCAGTTTACGGAGCCTCATGGATGATAAATCTCTGAGAGAAAAGACATGGGATTACAGGGTCAAGAAAATCCAGGATTGGATCAATCTATTAGATGAAAAAGAGCCTGTTAGGGATTTAATTGAACTCATAGAGCAACCTAACAGAGAACACATGACTGGACATGATAGAGAGTATTTGTGGAACTTAATCCTAGATACAGCACAAAATATTGGAATTAAAAATTGTCCTTATTCCGGGAAGGTTGATGCCCGAGGATGGTATCCATGTGAAAAGGATCCTGATGGTAATTTGTTAGATGCTGCTTGGTATGCTGACCATCATAACAACGACTCCTATTCTGAACATATTTATGATGCGTATCTAGAAGAGGATATTTCTGCACTTATCGAAATCATGAAAAATGGAAATGACCGGGATAAAGATTGGGCTGCACAAGTCATCCATACCTTTGTGAAAGGAGCTGTTTTTGGACAAGAGTATAATGTCCAGAATCTAACAGTTGATGATATTAAGGAACACTCAGATTCATTCATTGAACTTCTTGATGATCCAGTTCAGTTGCTCAGAGTGTATTTGATTCAGATATTGGGTGATATTCAAGAGGTTAAGGCGATTCCAAAATTAGTATCTCTTATGAAAAATGGAAGTGACAGAGATAGATTAGAGATTGGATCTGTTCTGGATTATAGATTTCGTACAATGGGCGAAGAGATTGATACAATGATAAATATCGAAATGTTTGACCTCTAATTTAGATCAAAGGGTATGCAGTGGGTCTTGTCAGACGCTACACATTGCTCAGATATATTCAAACAAATCGAATCAATTAGATGAATTGAACA
>NHFS02000014.1 GCA_002171315.2 Euryarchaeota archaeon TMED117
CCTCAGTATCCGGTAAAACCGCAACTGGGACAATCGATATAGTCCATCCAATCGGGTTTGTCATTGAATCATACTCATGGACAACAACTGAATTAATTGGTGGTCAAAAGAATTCAGGTTCGTATACTTGGATGCCAATGATTGCTCATTCTATTCTTAACACCACAACAAATGATTTGACTGGCGGATTGATTGTAAGGGCAAGTGTGTTCTACTCGGGTGATGATCGTAACGAGAATGATATCCTCGATAAATCAGTACCAGTTGCTGTTATGAAGGATTCATTCGATGGTACAACAGCAGCTTTTAATTCCCCAACCTTCGTTTCCGGACGTTATCCAGTGAACGGTGGCGATGCAACTGGCGGTGGCAGTTGGCAAGATGATACTGGTGGGCCAGTTGGTACTGATCACTGGCGCCATTCAAACCCAGGTGCTGAATATCCTTCTGGTGCACATGACAGACTCGTCAACATCTTCTTTTCTCAAACTCAGCAATGTGGTGCTCTTGGGCAACTCGATCCAGGACTTACACAAACCTACCAACTTTACACATGCCGAAAGACATTCTTCACGGGAGAATACATCTCAAGCCAATTCCATGCTCAGACATGGGGTCAAATGGCTGGTGGAGACACAGTAGCATTTGAATTGTGGAGAGGTTCTGGAAACTATAACAACAAAATGGAATCTTTGGTTTGGAACTTTTCCAACGGCGCTCCTAGTCAAGCACCTGGACAATGGACCAATGTTTCCTGGGACCCTCAAGTCGACTGGGCTCAAATTCCAGGTCTATCAAATACTGACCTGTTCTTGGGAGGCAACTCATACTCGCTCGGTCTCTTATTCCATTCTGACAACAGTGGCGCTTCCGAAGGGATGCACGTCGATGATTTCATCCAATTTGGAGTTTCTAAGGTAGCGGATTATACGTTGAGTCTCGATTGTGATAATCCTGAAACCGGTTATTCATCACCTCCATCAAATACTGTATCATTGAAGTGCATGGTTACCAACAACGGTTACTCCTCCGCTACAGTTTCCGTATATTCGAATGTCAGCAATTTGACTTGGATGGATCCGGGTTTCCCTTCAATTCGAGTTGAAACTCCGAATCCAAACGACTTCTTCTCCCCAGTTATTATTCCGAGCATTGGTGCAGGGGAAACTGTCGATGTATGGGTAAACATCAGTATTCCTGCTGGTGCCGACGTACAACAGCAAACATGGCAAGTCTGGTTTGTAGACAGCGGGGGTACAAACTCAGGTGAAAAAGGTCGAGTATCAATGAATTTGGCAGTCACTGAACAATACGGTGTTTCACTCACTTCAACAACGCCGCTCTTGGCCGATACATTGCTTCCAGGTGAATCTGGTTTGGTTCCTCTTCGACTCCAAAATGTAGGGAACCGAGATGCCTCCTACTTCCTTGCTCCAACCTTTTCCACAGAAGGCTGGAGTGCAGTTGTCGAAAATGAAACTGGCGTAATGATTCCAAATCCAATCATTCTTGAGAAAGCTGAGGTGACAAACCTCTTCCTTAACGTGACAGCAGATTCTCTTGCGACCCCAGGTGTAATTTCATTTAATCTAAGAGCAACCTGCCCTTCATGCGGCACCTCTCTCTTCGGAGCAGATGTTCTTGCTCGTAATATCGAAGTTCCGATTTTGCGAGATGCTTCAATCAGTTCTGATGAATCAACGTTCCAGAGCGCTGCAGATGGGGTTCCCGAAACAGTCTATCTTTCCTTACTTAACCTCGGAAATGATGATGAGCAATANTCACTCTCACTCGGAGGCCCTCACAAATATCTCTTNGCAGCTCAACTTGCGGGTGAAACAACATCAATTCTTGATGCGTGGGATGGGGAAACAACGATCATCCTAACACTTCCAATGCCTGTCGGACTATCTCCAGGACTGTACTACGTCGATGTCATCGCAACAAATATTGACGACGCTTCAGTCTCAGTAAGCCATCGTATCAATGTCGAAATTCTTGATACCGCTGCATTGACTGTCTCAGACGAGTCTTCAGACCAATCGTTCCTGCCTGGTTCAATGGATACCAGCGATCGTTCATTCACCATCACAAANTATGGTAACAAAGAAGATCGCTTNACCATCTCGTTAACGGTGCCAGAAGGAATGGTTGCAGAAATTATTGATCCAATNCCAATTGATGGAGTCGCTACAACACCGATTATCNCNTCAGGTGAAACATTCGATGCTATCGTACGATTCAGATTCCTAGATGGTAGTGATGGATCACAAACCCTAGGATTAACTGCGACTTCTGTTAACGAACCTACAATCTCTGAAACAGGAGAAGCAACCTATCTCGTAGGTCGACAGGGAACAATCGATTTGGTTCCTCCTCCACGAATTGATGTGGAAGAGTCAAACCTTGTTTACACAATGGAAATCGAAGTAAAGAACAAACTCAATCCTGCAGTCTCACCTACTCAAACGATTTCAATGGATAAAGTCGATGGAAACTGGTCGAGTTACATAAGCGTTCGAATCAACAACAACGACCGTAGTTTCTCACTCCCGTCCGATCAATCAAGAACGGTCACAATTGAAATCACAGTCACAGATGCGACACTCATCAATCTTCCACAAGATACCCTGCTCGTTGACTTTTCGATTTATGCAACTTCACTGACCGTTGCGGATTCACCAACTACAAATCTGCAGGTTAATCTCATCAAACAAACAGCGGATAATGATGGTAGCGACGGAGCCTCCTCTGAAGATGATGGAGAACTTGTCAAGACCATTGTCCTATGGTCNGGATTCTTGATCGTCATAGCCGTTCTTGGATTTATCACGTTCAAGATTGTGACGACCGTTGAGAAAGATGAAGACTTGGACGATTGGAACGCCATGTACGAAGACTCTGTAACTTCGACCTATGGAGCAGTGGCTGCTGCTCCAACTGTTCCTATGACCCCACCGCCAAGCCCGGCCGCTCCTGCTGCAGAACCTCCTGCCGCCCCGGTAGCATCAGAAGGCCCTCCAATCCCTGCTGAAGGCTTGCCTCCTGGCTGGTCCAATGAGCAATGGAATGCCTACGGCCAACAGTACCTTGACGGCCAAATGTAGTTGGTAGGTCTGTCGTAGGGTTCAAGACCCACAGCACCCCGCCTTGAATCGTAGGTGATACAATGTATGGTAACGGACAAGCACCAATCTTCATTCTAAAAGAAGGAACTCAACGTACTCGTGGACGTAGTGCTCAATCGAATAATATTGCAGCAGCAAAGGCAGTTGCGGATTCTGTACGCTCAACTCTCGGTCCAAAAGGAATGGACAAGATGCTCGTTGATTCAATGGGCGATGTTGTNATCACAAACGATGGTGCTACGATTCTGAAAGAAATGGATATCGAACATCCTGCTGCTAAAATGATTATNGAGGTTGCTAAAACTCAAGAGCAACATTGCTACGATGGTACAACTTCTGCTGTTGTTCTCTCTGGTGAACTTCTCAAGCGTTCAGAAGATCTTATCGAACAAAACGTACATCCAACCGTCATTTGTGAAGGATTTAGACTTGCAGCTGAAAAAGCAATTTCTCTGCTTGAAGGTCATGGGATTTCAACTGATGATAACGATGCAGTCCTGCTCGAAGTTGCCAAGACTTCACTTACAGGTAAGTCTGCTGGAGCAGTGAAGGCGTTCATGGCAGATATCTGTGTTCGTGCAGTCAACGCAGTNGGTGTNGTTGATGAAGGTGAGCGAATTGTTGATCTGAGTGATATCAAAGTCGAAAAGCGTCAAGGTGGATCCATTAAAGATTCAACCCTTATCGANGGAATTCTACTCGACAAAGAAAGAGTTCATGCAGGTATGCCAAGAAGCATTAATGATGCTCGAATTGCACTGATAAATTCAGCAGTTGAGGTCAAGAAGACCGAAGTTGATGCAAAGATTCAGATTACGGATCCGAACCAACTTGCTTCCTTCCTCGCAGAAGAAGAGAATTACATTCGTGGTCTTGTTGACAAAATCACAGCCTCTGGCGCAAATGTTCTCATTTGTCAGAAAGGAATTGATGAACTTGCTCAACATTATCTTTCAAAGGCAGGCGTCTTTACAATTCGACGTGCAAAGAAATCTGATATGGAAGCACTCTCAAAGGCTACAGGCGCTCAAATTGTCACAAATATGGATGATTTATCTGCTGATGATTTAGGTCATGCGGCTCGTGTTGAGGAGCGAAAGATTGGCGAGAGCGACATGACATTTGTCACAGGTTGCCCAGAAGCAAAATCGGTATCGGTTCTGCTTAGAGGTGGAACAGAACACGTCGTTGATGAAATTCGTCGAGCATTCGATGACGCTGTAGGTGTCGTATCTGTGGCTTGGGAAGATGGGGCAGTCCTCACTGGTGGTGGCAGCGTTCTCGCTGCTCTAAGCAGAGATCTACGTACCTATGCAGAAACAATCGGTGGAAGAGAACAAATGGCGATTGAAGCATTTGCTTCCGCCCTTGAGATTATTCCACGAACTCTTGCAGAAAACGCTGGTCTTGACCCCGTTACCACTCTTATCGCTCTGCGCAAGGCACACGCAGATGGGGCCTCCCACGCTGGTATCAACGTCTACGAAGGCGGTGTTGTTGACATGAAAGATGGAAACGTATTGGAGCCATTGCGAGTTGTTGAACAAGCGATTCAATCCGCTACTGAAACAGCGATTATGATTCTACGTATCGATGACGTCATCTCATCCAAGGGTGTCAGCATGGCTGATGGATTTGGCGGAGACGGCGACTTCCACATGTGAGCAGCCTCAATTACAGAGGCGTGAAAATGTCCGTGGTCGGGTGGCAAGGTTGAAAGGCCGATGTTCGGTGGCATAATTGTCTGCGAAGCGGACGCTTTGAGGGTCGTAAAATGACAGTCGTTGCAAAGGTATGGATTGAGGAAGACTGCATCACCTGTGATGCATGTCAAGACATCTGCCCAGAAGTGTTTGAAGTAAACGATGAAACCTCGCAAATTCTTGCTGCTGTTCGTGTCGACGGAGGGTTTGACCGAAACGAAGGCAAGAGCCCACTTTCGGGGGATTTAGGAGCACAATATGGAGAGATTATTCTCGAAGCTGCTGAAGCTTGTCCAGTTGAAGTTATCAAATTCGAACTTGTTTCTGATGGTGCAGAAACTGAAGAAGTTGCAGAAGCACCGGCTGTAGAAGTGGCTGCCGCACCTGCAGCAGCAGTTGCAGTAAGTGGATCTGCATCTGAAGAACTTACTGCAGTCCTCGGCGGTGACCGCTCATTGACAATTCTTTTCGGTTCTCAAACAGGGAACGCAGCAGGCTTAGCCGAAAAGACAGCAAAACTTGCCTCAAACTATGGCCTCAATGCAAACGTCGTTGATATGGATGGATACGATAAGGCAAATCTTGCTTCCATCAAGCGACTTCTCATCATTACTTCGACATGGGGTGAAGGAGAAATGCCAGATAATGCAGAAGACTTGTGGCAATCAGTGCAATCGGATGCACCAGGTTTGTCTGCGATGCATTACTCAGTGTGTGCGATTGGAGATACTGCCTATGACGAATTCTGCAAAGCAGGAACTGATTGGGATGACAAACTATCGAGCCTAGGCGCACATAGCGTCCAGCCTATACAATTGTGCGATGTTGATTTTGATGAGCCATGGACCAAATGGGTACTCGAAGCACTGCCTCGGATTGCATGTGTCGATGAATCAGGAACACTTCAACTCGAATTGATTGATGAAATGGCAGCTTACGGCACCTCTGACGATGATGATGTTGTCGAAGGCGACTTTGCTCCAGGTCATGTCGACCATTCAGATATCCAAGTTGAATTGGAACTCTTCCGTTACTGCCCTTCACAAGGTGAAAACGGATGGGACGTTATCGCAACAATGGTTCCTGCGTCAGCATCTCTTGAAGATCTCTTCCTGAATTTCCAACGTGATGTTGATGGAAGCTTTGCATTCCGACGTGGAACGATTGCAGGTACGGCAACAACTGGTGTTCGTGCTAACGGAAGGGTTGTCCTAGCAGACGTAGCCCGTGTTGGTGATGTAGTTAGTAACGGACGATTGCGCATCGAGCCATTACCTGGTTTCCCTATCCTTAGAGATCTCATCGTCGATACTCGTCGCTTTGAAGAAAACAGAGCAAAAGCCAATCCGTGGGTACAAGGCGACCCTCGAGAAGGAGAACGTCTCATCAGCGGTAAAGCAGTGGGTGTTCTTGCTTCAGAAACAGCCCTTTCACTTCACAAGATGAATGCTGTGTCAAGCCATTTACTCGCACATGGAATGTCCGATACTGTAGACTTTGATTCCAAATATGTTGGGCCAGGAATCCACCTACAACGCTGGGTACGTATCAACGACCCTCGTACATCTGCCAAGCAACGCTCACAATTGCTCGCTACTTTGCAAGAACAGGGTGGTGTTTGGAGTGAAACAGATCCTTCATCAATCGCTCGCCATGGTTTCTCAGGAGCAATGGTTGCAGACACTCTCAACAGCGCACGTAGCCGTCTTCTTACCGAATACAAGAACGCTGGCCGCCATGGTCGTCTTGTCAAGTGGTATGGACGCTCCGTCAAGTGGTCTGGTAAGTTGAATGAAACCACCCTTTACCGACAAGTATTGGGTCCAATCGGACTTGTTTCAAACGTATTCTCCGGTGTTTCTGCACGAATGATGCTTGGATTTACTCGAACAGGTGGACCTCCGATTCGTAGTCTTCAAGCACTTCTACTTCCTCCAGCAGGTGTCGGTAAGATTCCGAACATGATCAATTCAAAAGTAGAGGATCATCACGAAGTTGTGAGTCTGTTCAACGAACTCGACCAGAGGTTCTGAGGTGACAACATGCAAGTGGCATATTACCCCGGAAATGTTGCTCGTGGAGCAATGATGGAAGTAGAGGATTGCATTCAACCGCTCTGTAAGACACTCGGAATCAATTTGGTTGAGTTGCCTAAAGCGACTTCTGATGGGGGGAACATCATTCGACAAGCGTCTCCTCGATTGCAACATGCACTCGCTGCACGAAATCTTGCACTTGCTGAAGAAAAAGGCCTTGACATCATGACTTCATGCGCCACCTCTCATAGCATTCATTGCGATACTGCTACGACAATGGCCGCAGATCCACTGCTTGCCTCTCAATTGAATAATCTCATCGCACGAAGTTCAAACATCGAATACATGGGAGAATCGAAGTCTCGTCATTTGCTTCACCTCCTCATCGAAGAGATTGGTCTTGACAAAATCAAGGATGCGGTTCTGAACCCACTGAGAATGGATATTGCAGCATATTACGGACCATACATGCAGAGAGATGGATTCTGCAGTGAAGATGATGCATTCAATCCTTCCTACCTTGAAAATCTCATAACAGCACTTGGAGGAACTCCTGTCGAATATGATTCAAAGTGTCAGAGCGTTGGCTCGCCAAGCCTTCTCACCAATGAGAAGACTGCGATGAAGATGACAGCAGCCGTCCTTTCAGATGCAAAGCAGTCAGGAGCTGAACTCATGGTAAGTGCCTGCACTATTTCTCATGCAAACTTGGACTCATACCAAGTGAAGGCAGGAAAAGTCACTGGAAAGGATACAACAATGCCCGTGATTCACCTTGCTGAATTGGTCGCTTTCGCACTTGGACACTTTCCAGATCGTCTTGCTCAACTAAGAACACGTGTCAAGATTATTGGCGGTTGATCTCATCTCGACCATCCAAGATCGGTTTCCATGGGTCTGATTTTTCTTCAGAACCAAATTCAAAGAGGCTCTTTTGACCCCTTGAACGGGTGTAGACTTTCTTTTCTCCCGTTTTGCTCTCTTCCACTGGATTTGATTCCGCTGAGGTTTCTTTTTCATCTTCTACACTTTCTTCTATAGATTTATAACGATTCATTTCAGAAGTGAGAAATTCCCCTGCAGAGATTGTCTTTCCTTCAATTTGAACAGAAAACATCGGCATAGAAACATCTTCAATGCGGTCAGATGTTAAGGTGGTAATTCCCCTCATCCGTCCCAACACACTGTGCATTCTCGCTTCCTTGATTTGTGATGCTTGGAGAACGTAGACATCTCTCGTATTATTGGCGACTAGAACGTGTACAGAACCGCTGCTTTGACGAGCAGTTCTTCCC
>NHFS02000059.1 GCA_002171315.2 Euryarchaeota archaeon TMED117
AGCACCTGACCTGAATATTGTACTCTCTTGGACCGATCCTGAAAGTACGACTGTTGCTTCTACTAACCTCGTGAACGATCTTGATCTCGCTGTAAAAGATCCATCAGGCACTTGGACAGAATTATCAAACAATCTTGACAACCTACGTGGATTGAAATTTTCAAACCCTGCTCAGGGTACTTGGGAAGTCCATGTCAATGGAACGAATGTCCCACGTGGCCCGCAATTTTTTGCTCTGGCTTTGAATCAAGAAACAACATTGGTTAATCTGACAGAGGATGAAGACTTTGATGGTGTCATCGACGGTGATGATGATTGTGTTAGCACATACGGCACCTCAACTGTTGACAGAAATGGATGCCCAGATAGCGATGGAGACGGTTACTCAAATCCAGATGGTGTTTGGCTTGTTGCAAACGGTGCCGATGCATTCCCATCAGAACCCACACAATGGGCTGACCTAGATTTCGATGGTTACGGTGACAGCGGCATTGGTTTCCAACCAGATGCATGTACCTCTATTCTTGGGAATTCAACCCTCGATCGATTTGGATGCTTAGATGGAGACGGTGATGGATATTCCAACAACGATGGCGTCTGGCTTGTTTCGAACGGTGCAGACGCTTGTAATGCTGTGAAGGCGTTCTCCTCACGAGATAGAAATGGCTGTCCTGATGAAGACGGAGATGGTTCTTCTGACCCTGACCCAACTGGCATCAACGGTTCAGTTTGGACCGTTGCAGATGGTGCTGACGTATTCTTGGGTGATTCAACCCAATGGGCAGACTCAGATGGTGATGGATACGGTGACGAACCTGAGCCTGCAACACAAGGAGATTCATGTGTGGCTGATGCAGGTACATCCTTCGAAGATCGATTTGGATGTCTTGATTCAGACAGTGATGGATATTCGGATGGAGATCTGACGTGGACCACTGCAGAAGGTGCTGATGCGTTCCCATCCGAACCAAGCCAGTGGGCTGACCAAGATGGTGATGGATACGGGGACAATTCAACAGGTGTAAACGCAGACAATTGTCCAACCACCTTCGGAACGTCTACTGAATTAGGGAATCTCGGTTGCTCTGATCTTGATAACGATGGATTTGCTGACGGTGATGATGCATTCCCGAACGATTCTACTCAATGGGCAGATTCTGATGGTGATGGATTTGGCGATGAACCTACAGGAACCAATCCAGACCAATGTCCGACTGTTGCAGGAACCTCTGTAACAGACCGCTTTGGATGTCCCGACTCAGATAACGATGGCACCTCTGATGAGGATTTGTTAGGTACAAATGGCCCGATATGGACCATTGCTGATGGCGCTGATATTCTTCCAAACGATGCTTCACAGCAAGCAGATTTTGATCTTGATGGATTTGGAGATAATCCTTCAGGTACAAATGGAGATGCATGTCCTTCCGTACCTGGAACATCCACAGCCGATAGAAATGGGTGTCTCGACACAGATGGTGATGGTTTCTCTGATGCTGATGGTGCATGGAGTATCGCTCAGGGAGCCGATGCATTTCCGGCCGATATCACTCAGTGGGCTGATTCCGATAACGATGGATTTGGAGATAATCTAACTGGTTCAAATCCAGACGACTGCCCAATGCAAGGCGGAAATTCAACCGTTGACCGAATCGGCTGTCCTGATCAAGATGGGGATGGTATCTCTGATGCTGATGGGCTTTGGAACGTTTCACAAGGTGCAGATGCATTCCGTTATGACAAGACCCAGTGGGCTGACCAAGATGGTGATGGATACGGAGACAATGCCTCTGGAAATCTTCCAGATGCTTGCCCAACAGAGTTTGGAGATTCATGGCAAAACAATACCTTTGGATGCTTAGATACCGACCAAGATGGCTGGGCTGATAGTCAAGATAAACAACCGGATGACCAAACTCAGTGGTCTGACGTCGACGGCGATGGGTTCGGTGACAACCTAGGAGGAACAACTCCTGATGCCTGCCCAGGAACGATTGGGAATTCAACAAAGGGTAACCGCTACGGATGTATTGATTCCGATGGTGATGGATGGGATGACACAATCGATGAGTTACCTGCAGTAAAACATCAGTGGCTTGATCAAGATGCTGATGGATTTGGCGATAATGCAACCGGGCCACAACCCGATGCTTGCCCTGGAGTACCCGGNACATCGACCATCGATCGNTATGGATGTGTTGATTCAGANGGTGATGGAATCTCNGATGATAACGATGCATTCCCNGCAGANCCNGGTCGCTCATCTGATGTCGATGNAGATGGCTATGATGATCTCGAAGATGGTTGTATGCTGATAGCTGGNAATTCCACCTTCGACAGATTTGGTTGNATCGATTCAGATGGNGACGGTTACTCTGACGGTGATGCNCANTGGAACACTTCCGATGGCTCAGATGCTTTCCCANTTGAAGCAACNCAAAACGCTGATCANGACANCGATGGATTNGGAGACAATCCAAGTGGATTTGAAGCGGATGACTGTCCAACAACACAAGGTAGTTCGTTTAGAGATTCATTTGGTTGTGNTGATGAGGATAATGATGGTATGTCCGACGTGAATGACGACTTCCTAGGCGAATCATCCCAGTGGACTGATTCTGACTCCGACGGATATGGTGANGANATNAACGGGACGCANGGAGATTTCTGTCCTTTGGAATCAGGAACCTCAACAAACGATGTCTACGGTTGTGTTGATACAGATTCGGATGGTTATTCCGANCTCAACGATGTTTGGCCAAATGATGCTACTCAATGGTACGATGACGATATGGATGGNTTTGGNGNTGAAGATTCAGGTACGGTTCCAGACCAATGTCCAGATGAATATGGTACTGCCTCTCTTGGAACCTTACAAGGATGNCCTGACACCGATGGAGATGGTTATGCCGATTTAGAAGATGCATTNCCATTGCATGATTCTCANCATCTTGACAGNGATGGTGATGGTTGGGGNGATAACGAAACATCTGGCGCACACAAGCCTGANCATTGGCCTANTGACCCTNNTCGAAACGCTGGNGAAGCAACNCTCGAATGTTTACCAGANCGAATCTCNANNGATTCAGTGACAGGANCNGATTTCCNATTCACCTGTACNGTNACCACCTCGATGAGTGANGGNTTTACAGCACGAATTGATTNGCAATCCTCTACGAATNTNTATGCTGAAACAAGTTCNNAATTGATGGTTTTCAATACGGGTTCAGANNNGTTCNAACAGAAGATATTCACNGGNCAAGCACTCTCTGAAGGGTCNTTTACCCTCGTTNTAACAGTTACAGAACCAGGTGCTGAGATTCCNATGGATACTGCCTCANTACGACTGAANGTATACAATAGTTCTGTTTCTTCTGGTGGGGAAGANGAATTCACATGGGACACTNTTCTGGATTCNACTATTTTCCAGATCTCTGCTGCAATGATNGTCTTTGTATTCCTCTTTGGGATGTTGATTATTCGTGGTAAANCTCGACNAATNAAGGATGAAGAGGANCGAAAAGTNCAAGCTGCTCAAGTATTGTACAATCGTATGATGTCAGACCAAGACGTTGTTCAGAGGAGAAGAGTTGAATTGGGCTACAATGCAGTACCGCTTCCGCCTGAAATGAAGTGAACCGATTTGACCGATGCGCTCAAAGAGGAGGGATTGTTCGCAAGGACTACCACAGTGCGGATATGGTGAAGTGGTTATCATCTGAGGTTTCCAACCTTATGTCGTGGGTTCGACTCCCGCTATCCGCACCACNATTGACAAAGCNTATGAGGGATTNGCGAACAGCGNTGTANATGCAGCCCNTAGAAGCNTCCAAAGGCCTCTTTCTNGTCTTAGTAATGCTCCTTGCCNCATTGTCAGGATGTTTTGGTGAAGAAGCCANTGAAGACCAACCTGTGGTTTCATCAATTTTCCAAATTGATTACACATCTCCGGAAGAGATCGCCCTAAAAACAGGCGAGTGGCATGAGTTTCTACTCGAAGGAAACGGACGCTCACTTTCTGTCCCAACTGGAGTCATGCTTTTCGTTAACGGCTCAGTACTGCCGAATGGATATGTTACTGTAACTGGAGATCAACTGAATGGGAAATTCTTACTCACACCCTATGTCGAAGATGCAAACCTCACAATCGTCCATCCAGATGGAACTGGTGAGACTCTAGAGATGAAAATCTCGGAAGGGACACCAATTGTGAACGGAGAAGAATGGCTTGATAAGATGAAATTTATCACCAGTGTTTGTACTGATTCAACTGAATGTGGAGGATACATCAATCGATGGATGGGGACTCCAAACCCAGCATTCGAACGCGCTGCTTCATTCTTCCAAGGCCATTTTGAAGGTCTTGGCTATGAAACTCACATTTTGCGCGTGACCGATCACGGGAATCCAACCGAACCTGAGAGTTTGAACGTCATTGCTTGGAAGGAAGGCCGTGATGATTCTTGTGTTCAAGGAATGGGAGCCCACATGGACATCGCACCACCTGGTGGACCTCCTGGTGGTGGAACATACGAAGGTGCATACGACAATACTGGGGGAACGGTCAGTATGATGTTGTTCGCCAAAGCATTCGTAGATATTGAAGTACAATGCGACACATTCCTTGCCCTATGGTCATCTGAAGAAGAGGGTTTACGTGGATCTAGTTCCTTCGCCAACAACGATTGTGATTATTGTTTACCTAAGGATAAGGAACTTCGATTTTACATCAACATGGACATGATGGGAATCTCCTATCCTGCAATTAAACCGACTGGTGAACCATACCCTTACCATGCTTGGTCTGGACCTGATATTGACCCAGAGATACAAGATGTTGAGATTACAACCGTACTTGATCACGTTCACAGAGATATCCTCGGAGCACCGATGGATATGAGAATTGAAGGTACATATGGTGCTGGTTGCGATCAACATTGGCCTGAACATGAAGATCTTGTTATGGACGTCCATGAAGACACATTTGGACGCTCAGACCACGTTACTTTCAGAGACTTAGGCGCTCAAACAATCTTCCACCTTGGAGCATACGATTCAGATTACAGTGCATACCATTCACCCGATGACACTCTTGACAACATGATTGAGGTCGTTGGTGGCGAAGAAGAACTGATGAAGAGTATGGAATTCGTGATGTGGGCTGCAATGCTCGAATTTATGATTGCAGATCAAACACCAGAAATTCGTAACGTCAATGCTTGAACGGTAGAACGACGTTTTTTGAACTCGAGGTCGTTCCTGAGAATATGGAGGATGGAATTGAGGAGAAATCCTCCTTATTTCAGAGAGTTCTGAATTCTCCTTTCCTTCATCCAACTGCTCTTGTTCTTGGTGCAGTTATCGCCTTATCTGAATCCATTTATCTGCTTCTCCTTGGAGAGCCCATTCAAAATGCAATATGGCCTCAAGCAATACGCACTCTTGCTTGGACCTTCTTTTTGCGGCAGCACATTGCTACAATCACGGTTTTGTCTGCCATCATTCTCGCATTGAGCATATGGGTTGCTATTCGAAAACAAAAGGGTGTACAATTGCACCCCCTAGCAATCGTTTGCCTCCTCATGTTAATCGGAGCTGTTTTCGCCTCTTGGATCATTTTCTTACTCATGGACATTCGTTACATCCGTGGTGCGTTTTTACTCCTACCAACAATCTACGGCGTTCTTCTCTTATCAGCAGCAATAGCGGTAAAGGGGCCTCCTCATCTCCCTAAGCGTGAACAAAGTAAAACCGAGAAAACCTACACAGCCCTCCACTTGTGTACAATCTTCTTTGCTGCTTGGCTCGTCATGCCAGGCATACCTGCGCTCATAGGGATAGCGCCTTCACCGCCTGATACCCCTTCCATGGGCTATGGAGCCCAACCAGGTCCATTTGATTCTGCGAGCATTCAATATCCTTATCCGATTCCTGAACTCGTTTCTGAGATACAAGGACCTACGGAAGATGACATTGAGTTCTCCGTTTACCTTCACTTGCCTCAGTTACCAAGTGACCCTGGCATCGAAGGCGTACCACTCGCAATCTTGTTTCATGCTTTCAATAATCCATCCATCGAATCTTATTCAGATTGGATCGACCATTTAGTTGGAAAAGGCATGGTCGTCGCCTATATCCAATATCCAACAGACGTTCGTCCTAAAGAAGCCGAGACATTCACACTCGTCGAAGAGAATGGCATGTCAAATTGGCCACATCATGTTCCAAGAATGCATGCTCTTCAGTCTGCAATGGATTTGCTACAGGAACGAATCGATGATACGACACGAGATGATTTTGTCAATCAAACATTGGGAGAACTGAAAATCCTTCCAGAGCATTTGTGGATAGGCGGACATAGCCTAGGTGGTGCATATTCACTGCAAGCCTTGCAAATGGCGTTAGACAAGCAGTGGGGGAATCAAACACTTGTTGTTGACACCGAAATGGCTGCTGCAAGACCTGTACAAGAAAACTGGTTGCCAAATTACACCAATTTGCCAGAGAATACCCTTGTCCATCTTGTCGTCAGTGAAGATGATATGACTGTTGGCCAATGTGACAGCGTACATCATATTGAACTGTTTAATATGGTTGATGATAATCATACCTTACTCATCTACATACCAAGTGATCGTTATGGATTTCCTCGTCTTGTTGCAACCCATTATATCCCAGCAAATGAAGCACATGATACACTTGCAGATTGGGCCATGTATCGAAGAATAGATGCTCAAGCAGATTGGGTTGTTGCCCATAGTCGAGGTGATTTGAATACTGCAGATTTTGCCTATGCAAATCTCATCGATACTCCTATGCTCTCTAATATGGGCAAATGGTCTGACGGAACGCCAGTATTACCTCTTCAGGTCTATTCAAACCCATCTGAGAGTGGTCTTTTTGCTTCATGTTTCTGAACAATTCTTTAACGGTAGGGAGAGGAGTCGGTACATATGGAGGAGACTGGGAACGACTCGAAGTCCCTCATCAAGTTGATTTCAACCTCAACAATAATCGCATCCATGTGTTGCTTACCAAGCATTGTATTGGTCATGTTTGGATTTGCAAGCGTGAGTAGCGCAGCTGCCTTGTCTGACACATTATATTGGGGGACAGGAGGTTACTGGTGGTTTAGACCCACGATGTTAGGATTAGCAAGTCTATTCGTCGTCATCGGTCTCGTCATGTATTTTAGAAATCGAGGAATTTGCACACTTGATGATGTGAAGCGACAGAGAAGAAAGGTTGTCAACACTTCTCTTCTTGTGATCGTTATTGCATATCTCATGTATTTACTCTTCAATTACGTTATTCTCACTGAAATAGGAATATTATTCGGCATTGAATGGGAATCAAGTCGATTTTGGAATAAATAATTCACGTATTGTTACGAGTTGTTGAACATCCAACGCCCCAAGATGCCCCAGAATCCATCGCATCTCTCGTTGCTTCAAGGAGTGCTTCTTCTGGAGACCTTACAGGCGCCAAATCAACCCCATAAGCAAGCATGATTTTATGGGTCTTATTCGTATAATTTATCAATTGGATTTTTGAATTTCCAATTGAAATTTTAACATCTAAGTTTCCAATTGGAATTTCGATATCTCGTGGATTGAAATGCATCCCCATTCGGAGGGCTTTCTGAATTGCTTCCTTCCCTGTCCAGGCTAACAAAGGATCTAATTTCCCTTCATTTAATCGTAGCAATTCATCTCCCTTGGCCATCATATCGAATACTGCTGGTTTTGGAGGTCGGTTTAATGGCTCGGCATCAACTCCAACTGTCCAGCCTTCATCAATGAGAGAAACACATGCAAGCCCATCACTATGCGATATTGAGATACTGGGCAAGGAATACTGAATCCACATACCATGAATAACCTTGAGGTAAGGAGCTCGTTCTTCTGTTCTTGAGATCATTAATGCAGAAAGATCACTTAGACCCCATTTGAGTAATGCTTGCTCTAACAACCATCGAGCACTGAGGTGCTCATCTCTTCTCTTCTCTGTTTTGAAAGTACGAATCTCATCCCAATCAATCAGTGTCAATGTCGACGGATCAACCTGCCTGATTTGGCAAGTGGCGACAAGCAATCGTATGTTGTGCTCAGTTTCGATGAAATCAAATTTAGCTTCCAACACATCACCCTCATCGTTCGAGAGTGAATTTTTGATCATCCGGAACGGGTGCCATGGCCTTTAATCGAAGGCCCTTCAAAGCAACAACTGGAGCATCGTCATCCCCGATAATCAATACATCATGAACCGTTACTCCAGCATCTTCTACTTGAGTTCGAACTGAACGTAATCGCAACTTCTCGTCCTTTTCAGGGACGCGAAGCATTGTCGACCATTCAATTCCAACTGGCAGACTGCTGAAGCCTTCTGATTCCATGGCGACAAGACCAGCATTCTGGAAACCTGCTTCGATGAGCATCGGTAAAGCCTCGAGAAGAACTTCTTCTCCATCACGTTCAAGGGCGAATTGATCAGTTGCAGGGAGTTGATGGCGCATCAATGCGATACCATCGACACCGGGTTGATCTGAGTCGCCTACACCTCGTAAGACACCGCCATGTGATTGGAAACGAGGTCCATGGAAATATCTCAGATAGATGAAGGAGGCATGATGTTCAAGTCGTCCTTGTGGCGGTATTCCTATGGATGGAAGTGATGTAATCTCTCCTTCCAAGAATCCGCTCAAATCATCGGACTTTGTTACAAGGCGAACTGTTGCTTGGTGATGTTCACGTTCACCGAAGACGACACCGTCTGAATTGGTCAAATCGGATACAAGTGTACATGATACCCAAGAAACGTCTGCCTCTGTACGCATAACTTCAGTAAGAACTCGTACAGTCATCGAACTCTTCATAATTTTCACAGGCAAACCAAACTTGACATCTTCAAATCCTGCAAGACACGTATGTGGGCAAAGCAGAAGTGCATTTTCAGCAAACATTTCCAGTGCCATGACACCAGGATGATAGGGTACGCCATCGATGGCGTGATCCGATAAGAATGGATGATCTGCGACAGAAAGTGTACTTTGAGTCATCATCGAATGTTCTTCATCAACGGAAAGAACCTTGTCAATAAACGGGAATCGTGAAGGATCTGCTATGAGAGAAGCCATGTCTCCAGAGAGCATCAATGGAGCCTCTCTGAATGAGTCAAATCGATCCATAAGACCTAGAGAGCCACAAGCTATGACCCTGCGCTTTCCACCTCGTAATGCCTCGTCTACAAAGATTTGAACACCAATTTCAACTGGAAGTGTTTCAATACCTGCTTCTTCAAAGACTGCTTCAATTGAACCTCGAGTTGCCATTCCGACATCTCTCCATCCCGTCCATCCAATAGCAACCGCACGACAGTCGCCTTTAGCGGTTAAGCGTGCCATCTCTGCATCAAGTATTGAGTTTGCAGCAGCATAGTCTGTTTGACCACCATTTCCGAATCGTCCGGCAACCGATGTAAATGCGCTTGCAAATCTCAAACTTCCATTCGATGATGCTACTGCACCCATTAATGCAGCCCATCCATCAATCTTCACTCGAACAACATTGTCAAATGTTTCCCACGATTTGTCTCCAACAAGCTTGGAATCTTCAAGTCCAGCGCCGTGTACAAGACCAGTGATCGGTTGAGGTAGAGATGCTCCCAGTGCACGTAATCCATCGATATCTGTTACGTCAATGGAATGATAGAATGCTCTGTTTCCAGTGATCTCTATTTCTGAAAGCGTTTGATAGACATCTCTGCTTCGAGTAAATTTCTGCCACGCACGATTCCATTCAACCATCGTAATCTTGCCAGATTCAGAAGCATCGATCAATCGTTGACGCAGAGACATTTTCTCTTCTGCCAACTTCTCTTCTGACCAATCCAGCCATTCTGAAGTTTCTTCGATAAGAACAGAGCGACCAAGCAGATGGAATGCTGCTCCAGCATTCTCGCTTGCTTTGGCAACACCGATCATACATGCAGCAGTTACCCCAGAACCGCCGCCAGAAACAAGCCATACGTCATCCGATTGCAATGGTTCGACATCGCCGACAACATCTTCTGCAAACGCTGCTAATATCCAACGACGCTTGTCTCGGTCAAGCCCAACCTCAACATCGCCCCCACAGTTGAACAGTTCGTTTTCAATTAGTTCAGCCGCTTGTTCTGCATCGAAAATCAATTCAGGATGAACGTCCAAGGCACGAGAACGTAAGTGTGGTTGTTCAAAGGAATAGGATTTCGTAACACCAGAAGCAGCACATTGAATCGAATTAAAACGCTCTCCGAGCGTTCCATGTCGTCCATCCATTGCAGTCACACTAGCGATTAATCCATTGGAAAGAGTTGCAAACTTAGCATCTAATCCCTTGAGTAATCCAAACCAGCCATGAGATGAGAGCGTTACTTGAGAAGATGGTGTTGCATCTTCAGACCATTTCGCAGATGCGAGTTTCATTGGTGCAAGATGTATCAGACCTGCTAATTGAACATCGGATAACGCGGAAGTAATCGCCTCGAGATGTTCGCTGTTTCCAGGATCACCTCGATGCACTGTTCGTCCTTGTTCGGTTTGAATTGATACATCGCGAATACCCGCTTCAAATCCAACACGGATGGTGGATAAGCCTCGAGTTTCTAATCGTGAGCAGAGTGCTTCTGCAATTCCCCACCCATCATCAGTGATTACGACTGTTCCTTCAAGAGAAAGGCTATCTGCAATCGTTTCTGCTTCTTCAACCTCTACTTGCCAACGCCGGCAACCTGCATCGCTTGGAGTTGCAACCGCAGGAACTGGTGTAACAGCGGATTCCTCTGCAACAGGTGCTGTTGTTTGTGGTTCAGGCTGGCCACCTTTCATCTTCACGATGTAACCAACAAAATGATTCAGCGTAGGGTGATCTGAAAGAAGGAAGTCCTCATCGACTGGAAGAGAGAAAATCTCCCGTACATCAACCATAATCTCGGCTTGCTTGACCGTATCAATTCCAAGTTCACCTTCTAGATCCTGATCCATTTCAATGAAATCTGCTGGATACCCAGTGTGTTTCACAACAACTTCAATCAAAGAGGATTCAATATTAGCATCCTGCACCAATGGTGCAGTTTGTGAAGGCGATTCAACAACTTCTGCAACAACAGGTGCTTCTGGTGTAGCTTGAGAACTTACAGATGCTGATGGAGAACCTCCTGTCATCTTCACAATATATCCAATCATATGATTGAGGGTTGGATGCTCGGAGAGAAGGAAATCTTCGTCGACTGGTAATGCGAACAATGTCCTGATATCGACCATAATCTCGGCTTGTTTGACCGTATCAATTCCAAGTTCACCTTCCAGATCCTGATCTAATTCTATGAAATCTGCAGGATATCCAGTATGCTTTACTACAACATCAATTACTTGTTGAGTCATTTCGGCATCTGAAGTTGTTACAACTGCTTTCTGAGGTGTTGGTTCAGCAACAGGTTCAGGTGTTGGTTCTGCTTCAATAACTGGTGTTGAAACCGTTTGTTTAGCAACAACCACTGGTGCTTCTCCTCCTTGCATCTTCTGTATGTAACCTATCATGTGATTCAGTGTAGGGTGATCCGAGAGGATGAACGATTCATCAACTGGGAGAGCAAAATGCTGTCGAATATCGACCATGATTTCTGCTTGCTTGACGGTATCAATTCCAAGTTCGCCTTCGAGATCTTGATCGAGTTCTACGAAGTCAGCAGGATATCCCGTGTGTTTCACCACGACATCGATCACAGTTTGCACCATATCTCCGCTCGCTGCCGGAGCAGGAGTGCTTGGCATTGGAGGAGCGGGTTCTGGTGTTGGCTCAACAACAGGCTCAACCTGAACAGGTGCTTTTGGCTCTTCAGCAGGAGGTACTGCTTCCGATGGAAGCCCTTCAAATGGTGCTGTCACTTCGTACACATCGCCTTGAATCCCGCCATGGAGATTGTTATCGCCATCGACATATGCAACCAATTTATTATCGAGGATACGAAGTTGAATATCGTCATTATTGGATAGATTACGGCACCATGCAAGCAATCGCTTCCCATCAATTCTTTCCCCAACAATAGGCCATGAACGTACCATAGAGAGCCCGATTTGTGAACCAAAGCCAGCTGCAAAACGCATTCCATATTTCAAATCGGAGTAATCTCCTCCCTTTGAAAGATTGAGATTACCAAGTTCTTCATCCAGAACTTTGTGATTGGCAATAGGAGGTATTCTCTTACTCATCAGTCCATAGAACATGCTTGCATCTTCAATCCCTACACCCATAGGGTGCCCAGTGAATCCTTTCGTGTTAGCAATAACCATTTCATCCGTACTGTCGCCAAACGTCTTTCGAAGGGCACGCACTTCACTTTGCGCACTGCCTCCACGAGCAGGTGTGTATGTTTCATGTGAATAGAAGACCAATTCCTTTGCAATTTTGTGGCGATTTAATCCCCACTTTTCTTCCATCTCTCCGACAAAGGCGTCAACCGTTTCAGCGACGTGTTCAACATCGAGACGGGTTCCATGGTATGCGGAATTCGCTGTCTTTGCACCAAGTAATTCAGCGATTGGCTGGACACCTCGTTGTTCTGCTTCGCTCTTTCTTTCGACAACAAATGCAGCTGCACCCATGCCGAGAACCAGGCCATTTCGACGCTTGTCGAATGGCAATGCAGCATCTTCTACAACATTGCTTGTTGATGCTGCTCCAGAAGCTGCAAATCCGCTTCCAATCCATTCCCATAGTTCGTCACCTGTCACGTCATCAGCAGAAAGGATAACAACACGGTCAACACGATCGTTCGCAAGCCAGTCTTCTGCTATTTGGAAAGCACCGGTTGCGGAAGCACAAGCGAGGTTGATTGTAGTCGTTGGGCCGCGAATGCCTGTATATTGAGCAAATTGTGAATGACCCATGGTCAAAATTTGGAAAAGATACCTTCGATCGAATTTGCCCTCACCATCATCGCCGTCTGACTTAGCATGCTTCATAGCCATCTGCATTCCAGAGAAACAGGATGCAAAGACGATTCCTGTTCTGTCTCTGTGGACTGAAGGAACTTGCCAGTTGCGTATTAATCGTAGGCCACCTTTACCAATTTGTTCCTCTGGAGTAAGTGGAATTCCTGCATCACGTAGTGCAAGAAGACCTGCACCCATAGCAAGTTGAGTGGTGATATCCCATGCCAGTACAAGTTTTGGATCGACGCCAAATTCTTCTGCTAAATCGAAGGCTGATTTGACTCCTGCTAGTTGTGGAATGTCGCCAAATACCTTTGCTTGCTCCATGTTTACAGAACCATCTCTGCCTTTTATCAGGCGTGTAATATTCTTGTCGAGGAGGCGTTGCTTGTACTCATCTGAGACTTCTTGGATGCAGGTTTCCCCACGCACCAACCGTTCGAAAACATCCTCGTCGAAGACCTTCTCTCCACCTGGAAGACCAAGAGATATACCTGAAACAACATACGGATCTGAACGTCGTTGCATCAATGGATCATGAACTGCTACAGATTGGACTTGAGTACTCGTTTGGGTTGAGGTTAGGTGAACTTGAGGAGCCCACCCGTGAGGTGTTTCACGAACCCATCGTTCCAGATCTGCTACTGTTTCAGCACTTGAAACATCGACTTCAGAATCTGTTTTCGCTTCATTGCGTATTCCTGCGATAATGGTTTGAATAGAGGATTCTGAAAGGCCAAGCCCCGACCTTAGATTGACCACTCCTTGGCAGAACATTGCTGGATAGCCACAATGCGCTGCAATTCGATCGCCAATGTAATCAGCAACTGTTGTTTCTTTGACAACTTGAACTGTGGTCGAAGCAGGAGCGGATGCAGTCGGCATAGCACCGCCTTTTGATGGAAGAGGGCGTGCACGGATTCGAAGGTCTTCTTGACTGGAACGAACTGGAACTTCCATCGCTGAATGGGCTTCGATAGGTCCTGCTCTGAACGCTTCTGAGAACACGGATGAGTTGGCTTCGATATGCTTAGGCGGACGTCCTGCTACGGCGAGAGCGCCTATTGCAGTAAGGAACGATGCTATACCTCCTTGCTTGGGATGATTTGTCATCACGGCAAGATGAGGTTGATCTTCGAGAATTTGAGAGGCGAACATTGTCAATGCTCTCTTCGGTCCAACCTCAACAAAGATACGAGCGCCTGAGGCATACATCGTCTGGATTTGGCTTGTCCATTCTACGGAGGAAGCCATTTGTGGAGCGAGTTTTGCCAAAATTCCCTCCTTCGCATCAGGCCCTTCAGTAGGATAAAAGGCTCCATCAACGTTTGCAGTAATCGGAATTTTAGGCCAATTAATTTCGAGAGAGGATAGGAATCGGCGCAGCGGTTCATTTGCTGGAGCAACGATACTTGAGTGGAAAGCATGGCTCGTTGCTAATGGAACACAATTGAATCCTTTTTCTTCAAAGACCTTCATGACATTTTGAACAGCATCCGTAGCTCCTGCAATAACTGTCATCTTTGGAGAATTTTTGTTCGCTGCTATCACATAACCATCCGAGGAGGAAAGGATACGATCAACGTCTTCGTATGGAGCAGTGACGCTTGCCATCAATCCCTTGTCATCGATTTCAACAGAACCCATTTCGGTTCCGCGAGCTGCTGCTGCCCGTAGTGCTCCATCCATGTTGAGAATTCCAGATGCCATGAGAGCAGCATATTCCCCTAATGAGTGGCCTGCAACCATATCTGGATGATGACCATACGCATTCAAAGCGTGCTCTATGGCTAAATCTGCAGTCAACATTGCAGGTTGTGTGTATTCAGTTTGCTTGAGTTTATGCTCAGCCGCTATTCGTTCTTCCTTTTCCAGACCTTCTCTCAGAACAAATGAGGAGAGTGTTTCTCCGTCGAGAACCTCAACCATTGTTGAATCCGATGCTTGCCAGACGTCTTGTACAGGGCCATATCGATTGAAAAGGTCGGTTGTCATTCCAACATACTGAGAACCTTGACCAGGATACATATGAGCTATTTTCGCATCGCTTGGAAGGCTTGCTTCGTCACTCACCAAAATGCCTTGTGCTTGCAAGAAGCCCCATTTGGCTTTGTCCGAAAGGGAACTCAAGGCAAGGGTCTTCCTCTTTTCAAACTCAGCCCAAGATGTAGCGATGAGTGCCATACGGCATGGAGCATTTGCATTGAAATTGGAACTCGCATCTTGCAATGCCATTGAAAGACGCAATCCGCGGGGATCCGAATCAAACAGTGTTCCTTCAAACTCAACGGTAGAGAGTGATGCAGATAGTTCATCGATAGAATCGCCTGAAAGAAGAAGTACGCCACCTTCGATGGATTTCAATGCTTCATGCGACAACGTAGGTTTGGCGCCTGCATCGAGGATTGATGGTGCTGAAACAGAAGGGGAACGAGCATATGATTGCCATCGTGCATTCCAATCTTGAGCCATTTCTTGGTGATAGGAGGGGTCGTATCCCTCAAGTGCGATGTGGAAGTTTGTCCCTCCAAATCCGAATGCTGAGACACCTGCTCTGCGAGGATGATTGCTTGGAGAGGGCCATTCTCTTGCTTGTGTGGGGACAAAGAACGGGATGTTTGGCCAATCGACTGTTGGGTTTGGAGTTTCAAATCCAGCAGAAGGCGGGATTGTACGATGATGGAGTGCCATAACCGATTTGATGATACCAGCAATTCCTGCTGCAGCCTTGAGATGGCCTATCTGAGATTTGATTGAGCCAACTGCAACATTATCTCCTGATTCAGCATCTGTCCACAGGCGAGTAAGTGTTGAAAGTTCGGTTGCATCTCCGACCTTCGTCGAAGTGCCGTGGGCTTCAACTAATTCCACTGAAGAAGCAGGATATCCAGCTTGGTTGTAAGCACGAGCTATGGCTTGAATTTGTCCCCGTTGACTCGGAGCAGTGATTCCTTTGCCTCTACCATCAGATGAGCCTCCGACTCCGCGAATGACGGCATGGATGACGTCATCGTCAGAAATTGCATCGGATAAGCGCTTGAGTACCATTACTCCAGCACCTTCTCCCATTACGAATCCATTTGCTCGAGCATCGAACGGTGTGGAATGTGTTGGTGAGAGTGCCCCGATAGCGCTGAATTTAGCGTAGGTTGCAGGATCCATCGTTCGATCGGTTGCACCAGCAAGCATGACATCTGCTTGTCGTGTTTGTAATAGTCGGCAGGCATCCATAACCGCAGCCATTGATGATGCACAGGCAGCATCCATAGCATGATTTGGCCCTTGGAGATCAAGCAAATTAGCGACTCTTCCAGAGACCACGTTTGCGAGTTCGCCCGGCATTGTATCTTCATCAACTTTGGGAGATTGCTCGTTCACGTCTTCCATAAACGATTCTTTTGCAGAATCAGGCATACCATGTTGCTTAGCGAGTTCAGCTGTGTGATTCGACCAAACGCGAATGTTTGACAGATTTCTGTTTTCACCACCAAGAGCATTTGCGAAAACAACACCTGCTCTTTCTCGAGGGAAATGCTTTCCATCGTCTCCATAACCTGCTTGTTCGATTGCTTTCGCTGAAACTGAGACTGCCCATAATTGACATGGGTCTATCTGAGGGAGTGTACCTGGGGGTTGCCTCCACCTTCTCCAATCAAATTCATATCCTTCTACGAAGGCTCCAATCTTGGAATAGGTGAAGCCATGTTTGATATCACCTGGTTTTCCTTCAGTCCAGAAATGTTCAACAGGGCCTGGCCAACGACCTTCTCGTACCTCACGAATGCTTACGTGTGAATCGATAATATTCTGCCAGAATGCATCCAAGTCAGGAGCATCCGGCATCATCGCTGCGACACCAATTACTGCAATCGGTTCAAAAGGACCTTGTTCGAGTCCTTCGCAGGGTTTTCCGTCATCGGTTGTGATGGTCATCTTGTTCACCTCATACATCCATAATGCTCTGTGGCACCATGGTGATTGAATATCCCGCATCGACATGAATACATTGTCCAGTGACTCCTGCGGATAGAGGGCTTGCAAGCCAAAGAGTCGTACCTGCTACGTCGGATTGGCTCACATTTCTCCTCAACGGAGCATTTGCTTGAACGTGATCTAGAATTTTATCAAACCCAGGAATCCCGGATGCTGCAATTGTTCGTATTGGTCCAGAGGAGATGCTGTTTACGCGATGACCATGCGGCCCAAGGTGGCAAGCAAGTTCTCTCGTCCAGCATTCAAGAGCCGCCTTAGCCATGGACATGATTCCATACGATGGAACAAAGCGAGTTGATGCTGCATAGGTGAGAGTAATGGTCGAGGATCCTTCACTAAGATGGGGCATGGCGAATTTTAAACATCGCTGCAACGAATTGGCTGAAATCGTCATTGCTGTATTGATATCAGCATCTTCAACGAAGAGAATTGGTCGATCGAAGCAACTGCGGGGGGCAAATCCAATCGCATGAACGAGAATGTCAATTTTTCTCCCGGGGTGTTCCTTGGAAAAGGCCTCAAAGAATTCACCGGTTGTTTCATCTTGAGCCACATCAAGAGGATAGAATCCTTTGATTGCAGGAAGTTTGTCTTTGAGTTGAAAAACACGAGACATAAATCGCTTTTGGAATCCCAAAAACAGGTCGACTCCAGCCTCTGCAAGTTGTTCACAGATTGCCCAAGCAATCGAATCTTCACTCGCAACTCCAAACACTACGGCTGTTTTTCCCTTTAGACCTAGCATCCGCATCTCACCAATCGCAGGTGTTACCCAGCACA
>NHFS02000054.1 GCA_002171315.2 Euryarchaeota archaeon TMED117
GGCGACACGAAAGGGTTGGTAGCTTAGTTGGGAGAGCGCGGCACTGAAGATGCCGAGGTCGCCGGTTCAAGTCCGGCCCAACCCACCTTTCACCCATTTCCATCAATGGGTTCATTTGCAATCACGTATGTGCTTATCACATGGGGAAGGCAATTGTTGGGGAGGAACTGCCCAAAGAGGTTCCTGAACCTGAATCTAAGAGTGATTCATTGCTTAAGGAACTCGATGAAATTCGTCGTAGACGTACGGATGGGGATAATCGCAGTATCTTTGCCAAGAAAGAAAACCCAGTTCTCTTCGTAGGAATAATGTATGGAATCCTCTACGGCGCACTCATTCTATCCATGTCATCCGGTATGCTTGGACAATCCACGGCAATGGATCATAGTGCTTCCAATACATTCCTAGACATTGGAGAAGATCCATGTAACGAAGTTGATGATGAACCTTGGATTCACATCTTCCCCAATGAGGATGCTGAAGTCTTCTCACTAAATGTTTACAATTTACCTGCTGGCTATGTTGTATTGACCTACAACATCGTAGAAGAAGGAACGTCAAGTTCCTCAAATGCCACAGAATCTATTCGGGCTTTAGGCGATGAAAACAATCGTGCCCATGCAAAGGCAGATTACAGTTCACTCGATGAAGGAAATTACGTTGTTTCCCTAACAGTCGAAATGTATGAAACAAGGGAAGATGCAGAAAATGATTCCATTCAACCCATGATGGATGTGTTGGAGAAATCTGTTGATTTTGAACTTGATATTACGACCAAAGGTTTCGCATTCCTTCCATTTGGAGGAGACGAGAAAGTACGAGAAGTCCGTATAACAGACGCCGGACCCCGTTCATGTTGGTCTGTACAAGAACTAGGAAATTGGGGTTACATCCTTTTGGTTGCTGAACTAGGAGGCGGCCGTGAAACCGCTATGCTCGCTGGTGGAGCTGCTGGAATTCCAGCTTGGTGGATGGCGTTCAATTCCCTTTCATTATCCATCTTCTCACTACTGATTGCTTATCCAATCATGTACAAGGTATACCACCAAGAAGCGGACGACATTCTCTCGAGAAATCACATCATTCGACTTGTTGAAGATATTATAACAAAGTGTGAGCGCCGGTTAGGAATTTCAATCGATCATGAACTGGCTAAGGTTGAACCAAGAGATCTGTCGATCGACATTATGGTCCCTTACAAAAACACCGAAAATACCCTCAGTGATAGCAAAACAATTCGGGATGAAATTCTTCGTGAAGTGCTTGATGAATTTGCCCTCTTCCACGTCTTTAAGCCAGTGCAACTCACTGTACGAACCATCGGTTCCAATCAAGCAATTGATTTCGATTCAGGTGTCGGAATTGGCGTAGGTGACCGAGATGATGAAGAAGCTCCAGAAAATTACACTTCGTTCTTCGAAGAACTTCATTCTCTATCAAGAGTCGAAGATGAAGTTCGAGATTCATTGGATCTGTTCTTTGTACGTGATAACACATTGAAACTCGAAAATGCTGTTATCACAAGTGATGATCGTATCGTCTTTATTTCTGTTATTTTCAAACCGACAACACGATTTGCATATTTCCGCTACAAGCGTCTCGCCTCTGAAGTAGAAGATGAACTTCGTGCATACATTTCTGAGAGAAACAGAGACTTGCTTACATCTCAGGAATTAATTGTCAAAGCCCGTAACCAGGTGTCGACCTTGGCGGATCGTTCAGGAGCTGGACGGGTTGAAACCAAAGGTGACAAAGATGAACGCATTGCTGCTGTTGCTCGACAAGATGGTTTTGGTGGAAGAATGCTCCAAACAAAATTACTTGGTGACATCCTTTCAACAGTCGAGTACACTGCGAACGAGAAGCGTGAGATGATCAACAAATGGGGCTTCTGGGGACTGATTGTCTTTGTATGGATTCCATTCATGGCATCTGGTGTTCTTGTAGGAGCCATGCTTGGATTGCTTTCAAGAATGAAGTTCATGCGTGTTCTTGTTGCAACGATGGTTGGTGGTTTCATTGCATCGATTACGTGGGCATACACCGCAGAAGGTATTGTTAAAATCATGCACAAGTACAAACTTGAAGCGGTTATTCCGATTATTATTATCGTATTCATCCTAGCAGCAATTCTTCACATACGCTCCACAAAGAACCGTCGACAAACCGAACTGTTTGAAGATACATTATTGGATAACTTCCATAATGACATCAAGGAAAAGTATGGATCAAACTAGGTTGGATAACATGGATTCAACAACATCGCTCGATGGTCGCAACGGACACGTTGGGGAGACTGCAGTTATCGGCATACTCGTGGCTTCTGATCGAGCTCATTCAAAGGAGTATGAAGATGAAGGCGGACCGGCAATTCTTGATTTTTTGAAAGAAGCTGTTGCATCACCCGTTGAAGTTCATTACAGGTGCATCCCTGATCAGCAAGATATCATCGAAGAAGCCTTGATTGAACTTGTGGACATTACTGGGTGCAATGTTATCGTAACAACAGGTGGAACGGGCCCCGCTGTTCGAGATGTTACTCCTGAAGCCACAGAACATGTCTGTGAGCGTATGATGCCAGGATTCGGTGAACAAATGCGTTCAATTTCGTTAGCCTTTACCCCAACTGCAATTCTTTCCCGACAAACAGCAGGAATTCGTGGATCTTGTTTGATTTTTAATCTCCCTGGACGGCCGAAGGCGATTCGTGAAACAATTGATGAGATATGGAAAGCAGTTCCTTACTGTGTCGACCTCATTCAAGGGCCATACATCGATATGAACGATGAAATCTGTAATGCTTTCAGACCAAAGAGTGCTCGAAGGCGATAAGAGCATTCATTGACTGAATGCTCTAGCAACGTACTAGTGGCCGATATGAGTATGCTTATCCGTAATGCAACAATGATACTTCCAGAGACAACCGTTGTCGGCGATTTGTTAATCGTTGATGGTATTATTTCAGCAGTTCAACCGGGAGGTGGGCTTCAACCTCATGATTCGAACACACAGATTATCGATGCCTCGGGATTGCATCTTCTTCCGGGTTTAATCGACCCCCAGGTTCATTTTAGAGACCCTGGTCAACCAGAGAAAGAAGATTTGTACACTGGTTCTTGTGCAGCCGCTAGTGGTGGAATCACCTCATTCCTTGACATGCCAAACAATGTGCCAAGCCAAACAACACTCGAGTCAATGTTTAACAAATTAGAAACTGCAGACAATCGCTGTGTAACAAACTATGGCTTCTTTATTGGAGCCACAGAATCTAATGTTGAGGAGTTGCAAAAAGCTGTTGGAACTCCTGATGCACCAATTGCNATTCCNGGAATTTGTGGAATTAAAATCTTCATGGGTTCNTCAACNGGTGATNTNTTNGTCAATGAATCAAATGCNCTCAAGACTATTTTTGACAATACTGCNGGATTGATTGCTGTTCATGCTGAAGATGAAGATCGAATGAATGAACGTAAGAAAATGATCGATGGACGTACAGATATGGAAGCACATGCTGAATGGAGAGATGATCAAACTGCACTTATTGCTACAAAGCGAGCGGTTGGATATGCACAAGCGAGTGGACATCGATTGCATGTTCTTCACCTTACCTCAGGAATCGAAGCAGATTGGCTCCATGGATTAACATCACTCACTGGAACAGATGGTGAAGCACACATCACAACTGAGGTACTACCACAACACCTTACCTTCGATGAACGTGATGTCGCTGAGCGTGGTACTCGTTTGAAAATGAATCCTCCGATTCGATATCAAATCGATAAAGAAACATTGTGGAAGAGGCTTCATGATGATACAATCGCATGTATTGCAACAGATCATGCCCCTCATACGCTCGAAAACAAAGCAAAAGGTTTCCCGAAAGCGCACAGTGGAATGCCTGGGGTTGAAACCTCACTCCCTGTCATGCTAACGCACGCTTCAAGAGGTGCTTGCACCGTTGAACAAGTCGTTAAGTGGATGTCTTTGAATGTAGCCGAGTGCTACGGAATGATCGGAAAAGGAAGACTCGAACAAGGCTATGATGGAGATGTAACACTCGTTGACATGACAAAAGAAATTATGGTCGAAGATCAAAACACTTGGTCCACAGTCGGTTGGAATCCATTCAGCGGACTCAAATTGGTAGGTTGGCCCGTTCTTACCGTCGTGGGAGGAACACCTGTGTTTGAAAGAACGGACTCAACTGGAGTAAAAGGAAAAATACTGGTTGAAGAGGGGCAAACTGGCTCGCCTCTCCTGATGACCCCTTGGAATTGATATTATTCGGGGCCCATTATAGAATACACTTAATTACTCTATGAACTATTTCAGTATGAGTGTTATGAGTAGCATGGAAGAACAACTTGGAAAAGGATATCAACAAATGATAATTGGATTAATTGTATTTATTGCAGGTGCAATTTGGGGTGGAATGCAGGCCACAGAAGGCATGGTAGCAGAAGATGTATACTGGCCTGCTGTGATGATGTTGTCTGGAGCAATGGTCGCATTGCTTGGGACAACATTTGGTACAGACCACGAAGATGATCGAAGCAACGATCTTGGTGATGCAATTAATGAACTAACAGATCGCATTAACAGACTTGTTGGCTCATCTTCTAAAGAAGATCAAGAAGAATAATCAGAGAGAATATATTTCTCCGTATTTTTCTTCAACATATCGAAGAAAGGCGTCTGAGGAAGGAGGAGCACCTGTTGCTTCTTCTATGAGATCTGCTGGCAATAAAGCACTGCCTCTCTTGTGGATTTTAGCCCTCAGCCATTCAAGCATTTCAGACCAATCTCCTGATGAGATGTGGTCGTTAATCGACCCTAGATCCAAACTCATTGCTTCAAGCAACTGGGCAGCATACAAGTTTCCAAGCGTATACGTTGGGAAGTATCCAAACGCTGCCATAGACCAGTGAATGTCTTGGAGACAGCCAAGAGTATCGCTAGGAACAGTGATACCAAACCACTCAGAGATCATTGAATTCCATAACTCAGGTAACTGATTAAGCGGAAAATCTTCATTGAAAATTTTCTTTTCAATCTCGTATCGTAACATAACATGAAGATTGTATGTCACTTCATCTGCCTCTACACGAATAAATCCTGGTTCCACACAATTGGCAATTCTGTTCAGAGTAGGTGAATCCCAAGATGGAGCATCAGGGAATGCTTCTCTGAACCATGGCATGGCAACATCCCAGAATTCAGGAGTTCTACCGATTTGATTTTCCCATAACCTCGATTGTGATTCATGGACACCGAGTGAAACTGCATCACCTCTTGGAGTGTATTGATGAGTTTCATCGAGCCCTTGTTCATACAATGCATGCCCAGTCTCATGCATGACAGCATAGAGGCAAGAAAATGGATCAAGTTCGTCATAACGTGTTGTGAATCGTGTATCTCCTGGCCAAATTCCTGCTGAAAAGGGGTGCGTAGATGCATCCATACGTCCTGCTGCAAAGTCAAATCCCATTCTCTCGCTTACCTTGATACAGAATTCTTCTTGAGATTTTACTGAAAAGGTCATACCTTCTGGCAAGGTTGGATCTGGATTGGTCTTCTTTGCATCCATTATACGATGAAGAAGTGGAACAAGGCGTTGCTTCAAACCGTCAAAAAGGGGATCATAATCTTCAACGGTCATTCCTGATTCATATTCATCAAGAAGAGCATCGTAGGGTGTCCCCTCGTATCCATATGCTTCGATCTTTTTACGCGTCAAGGATACGAGTGTTTCGAGATGTGGTAGGAATGCAGAAAAATCTGAATTTGAACGAGCATTCTGCCAGGCTACAAGTGCTTCACTTCTTGCTTGAGCGAATGATGATACAAAATCCGACGAGAGTTTTGTTGCCTTATCGTATCGCTTTCGAAATTCTCGAACATTCGCTTGTTCAGATTCATCTAAATCATTTCGATTCTCAACCTTTTCCAAGATTTCACCCATCTTTGGGTCGATGACCCTTTCATGAGCGAGTGCAGCTAACCAAGCCATAATTTCCCCTCTGGATTTTGCTCCTTTTTCCGGCATCAGTGTTTCTTGATCCCAGCCTAAATGGCCTTGGATGCTACCTATTCGATGAATGTCTTTGATTCGTTGAAGAAACTCGTCTTTTTCGCTCATGGTTCAACCACTACATGACTTCTTCATCAAGACTCGTATGGGAAATGTTGGTTTTGCAAAGCCACACATTCAATATGGATGAGTATATGGGAATACATGGTGCTTCCATCCGACGGGAAAGTTAAGGATGAGAAATCATCCAATGCTGATGTCGATGAAGACATCGATGCGCTTCTCAACGAAGACCAACATGAACCAGATCAAAATGTTAACACAATTTCTGAAGATATGTCAGAGGAAGAAAAACTGAAAGCAATCTCTGATCGAGTTGTTCAAACTTCAATGGATATACGACGCGGAGAGAATGTGTTAATCGTCTGCGATCCAACAACAGCAGAAATCGGTCAGTCATTGCATGAAGCTACCCAACAACGATCAGATAGAGTTCTACTCGTTGTCATGCCAAAATCAAGGCACCACGGAGAAGAACCTCCTAGCCCCGTTGCATCTCTCATGCGACAGCAACAAGTTGTCATTGCTCCAACAAAGTATTCTCTTACCCATACTCGTGCTGTTCGGCAAGCGGTCAGAGATGGTGCGAGAGTTGCAACAATGCCGGGTATGAACATCGAACTGTATACGGAAGGTGGCATGACTGCTAATTTCCAAGAAGTAAAACGAAGAATCTCAAACATTGGGACGATATTGAGACGAAGAAGAATCATCAATGTCAAATCTGAATCAGGGACTGATGTCACATTTGAAGTGAGTTGGAGAGATTGGAAACTCGACGATAATGGAATTTGTAATCGGCCAAGAATGCTGATGAATTTACCTGCAGGAAAGGTGTTCGTTCTTCCAAAAGAGGGGACAATGAATGGTACCATTGTTATCGATGGATCTTGGGACTCAACACTTATCGATGAGCCCATTGAATTTGTTATCGAAAATGGAACTGTAATCGACGTAAAAGGTGGTATTCTCGCTGCAAATATTCGCCAGTCATTCGGAGAAGTAGCTAAGAAACTCAAATCGAAAGATCGTGAAAATGTTTGGACTGTTGCCGAATTCGGCTTTGGGATGAATCCAAATGCGCGCCTTGTTGGAAATGTTTTGGAAGATGAGAAACGGCTCGGTAGTTGTTATTTCTCAATCGGAGACAATTCCCGATTAGGTGGGAATTCGAACGTAGGAATTCACATCTCAGGCGTATTAGCAGAACCTTCAGTTTGGTTAGATGATACCTGTATTACCGAATCAGGCGTCTTTCTTCCAAGTAATGATTAGCGATGTGCACTCGTATTCATATTACCACATATTGGGCAGAATCTCCAATATGGATCAAGACCAATACCACATCCTCTACAATGAATGCCTGACCGAATTGTCGGTTGGATATTCATTCCAGGTTGCTGTTGCATAGGTTGTTGCTGCATAGGTTGTTGCTGCATAGGTTGTTGCTGAATCGGCTGTTGTTGAACTGGTTGCTGTTGCCATCCAGCCTGAGGTGCTTGAATACCAGGAGATGGTGCTGCCGGTTGCTGCTTCTGAATTGGGCGACGAACCGGAGCAACTGGCCGAGGAAGACTCGACATTGTTTGTGCAGCCTCAGATGAAACAAACTCACTAAGCGTAACTTCGCCATCTCCGTCAGCATCTGCAGCTTTGTGGAGTTCTTCTGCTGCATCAAGAGGAAGATTCGCTGCAACGGCTAATTCTTCAACAGATAATGCTCCAGATTCGTCAACATCTGCTGCGATAAATCGTTCAGCATCACTGACCCATTCTTCTTCTGGTTCCTCAACAATAGGTTCCTCAACAATAGGTTCCTCAACAATAGGTTGCTCAACAATCGGTTCCTCAACAACCACTTCTTCGACAACAGGTTGCTGAATCACTTCTTCTACCTCTGGGATTAATTCTGTTCCAAAGGCTCCAGAAAATGCATCTTGAGTAGCAAGATCAGCCTCAATATCATTCTTTGGAGATTCTTCATTTGCAACTGATGTTTCAATAGAAGGGAGTGGAACTGAGGTGGAAGGTTTTTCTGCTTCAACTGTTTTTGGAAGAGGTACCGATTCTGAAGTCGGCAAAGGGACTGAAACGGGTTCTTCTGGAGATTGTTGTTCCACCGGAGCAGGTTTTTCAGGTTTAGAAACTGGCTCGGGTTTCTTCTCCGGGACGGGCATTGCCAATCCAGCCTCAAGGGTTGCAGGTTCTGCACCTGGACTTGCAAGAAGTGCGATAGGAAGTGCATGACCTGCAACATCAAGGGAAGATGTTGACTCAGATGCAAGAGTTTGAATTTTCTCGAGATTCGCCGACGGGTTTGCCATCATATCTTGAATTGATGAAAGATAACGGTCAACTTCAGACTCCCCTCCAGTTGAATACCCAATTGCTAGTATTTTCAAAAATTGCATAGGATCGAAAAGTACAGATATGGACTCAATTACTTCTTCGGTTGCAAGAGGGTGTGCTGAATTTGTTGATCCTGTCGAATCTTGCTGGCCTGCAAAAACCAGCATAGGGTCAGGAAGAGACATAAGATTCAGATGGCCAAAAATGAGGAAATATATTTCTCCACCTTCGCACTGAAGACGCTCGCTTGCTGCTTCGAAATTAAATTCACCAGGTTGTAAAACCACATCAGAAAGATGTTCTAGAGTCTTGGATAGGGCCTGTTTAGAATCCATCTCCATGAGTTGTTGAAGAACGTCGGAAGACTTTGTTACGCCGAAATATGCAGCTGCATCATCGACATCAATCCCTTCGGGAAGAGAGGCTCCTTCTGGTACTCCTTCTGACATATTTTCCCCCCTTCGATTTGCCCAACCTCGTCATGTTTTTGAGTCTACTGATTACCGATTCCGCGCAAGATCGTAGATTGCTCTTGATTGTTGGGCTGTCCAACCAGTTTCTTGGAGTTGCATTAAGATGGTTCGTTCTTGCTCTCCATCGCCAAATCCAGCGACCACCCAATCAACTGCTGCTTCTCTATCATCAGCTTGCCAGTCCTCAAAGAGAGACATATCAACTTCAATACGAGCCTTACGAACTTTCTTCTGAGGTTTATCGTCATCGATTTGTGACGAGTCATGAGGTGATGAACCTACTGATTTCTTACCTACTGCTGCTGGTTGAGAGGTTCGTTTCGGTCCACTAGGTGCGCCTCCAGGAGGGCCGCGTGATGGTCCCTTTGCACCAGGAGGGCCTCTGGAAGGAGCTGTGGATGCTCCAGGGGGTCCGCGTGATGGGCCTTTTGCTCCGGGAGGTCCGCGTGATGGACCCGTCTTTGCACCAGGAGGGCCTCGGGATTGAGGGCCTGAGGAAGGAAGTGAACGTGTAGCAGGAGCGGTTCTGGGTTGCGTCGTGAATGAAAAGCCATCATCATCATCGAAGAAATCGTCATCATCATCGTCGTAATCATAACCTCGATTTCCAAGTCTTCGTAAAAGGAATCCAATTCCAAACAGAACGAGGATCAATCCTCCTAGAAGGCCACTAAACGCCATGATAGACATACCAAAGACAGTCGTTTCGTCATCTGATCCTGATTGTTTAGGTAATGGACAACCGTCTTCATATCCATCATCTCCTTTTGGATCCTCAGGGCAATTATCGAGTAAATCGTTCACACCATCTCCATCAGTATCTCTCTCACTCTTGGAACAACCGTCTTCATCAACGTTTGAGGTTGGTGAATTCGGACACTTATCAGGAACGAGAGCATTGGGAACAAATTCACCAGGCCAATCTGAATCTCGAGAAGAATTCCACTCAGGATTGTTCCAGTTGTCTCCATATCCATCGCCATCTGAGTCATTCCATTGAGTTGCATCACCAGGGAACTTGTCTCGACCCCAATTATCTGCCCATCCATCTCCATCGTCAAAGCAACCAATCTCAAGAGAATCAAGATAAGAGGTTCCGAATTCCTCTGGACAGAAATCAGCATTATCTCCATCCGGGTTATCTCCGAAGCCATCACCGTCTTGATCGAACCACTGAGTACCATCAAGTGGGAATGCATCACCTGCTTGTTCTATCTTTAGACCGCTCTCTGGATCGATTGTGTAAGTATAGTTTCCAGAGTAGCCATCGCCATCTAGATCTTGATCTAATTGACTTTCATCCAAACACCCAACAGAGTCAACAGGATAGCCCGCTAGGGTTCCAGGGCAGTTGTCGTCATTATCGACAACTCCATCTCCATCCGAATCTCGTTGGAATTCGTCACAACCAAATGCATCAATATCTGTACCAGTGGAGTCTGGGCATTGATCATCAGGGTCAACAACACCATCATCGTCTGTATCTTGAGTTAATTGCTCTGAACTACATCCATCTGTGTCAACTGTTGCTCCAGACGCTGTGTCAGGACATACATCGTCCGCATTTGATATACCATCGTCGTCATCATCCAATTGACTGGTTGAACAACCTGTAGAATCAACTGTTGAACCCAATGGCGTGTCTGGACAAGAATCAATATCATCATAGATTCCGTCTCCATCAAGATCATCTGTATTTACAAGTGGACAACCATTTCCATCAGTTCCATCCATAACCCCATATTGGAATGGACAGGCATCAGCATTATTGCCCGATGCATTATCACCAAATCCATCACCATCATAGTCCAAAAATTGTGTCGGGTCAAGAGGGAAGTCATCATCTGTATTCGCCCAACCATCAAGATCACTGTCAGGGCAACCTGGAAGTGGGTCTGTAGAAGTGCCATAGACATTTGGACATCCATCAAGAATGAGTCCTAATGCATTCGTACCGTTGTAGAATGAAGTCCATCGATCAGGATATCCATCTGAGTCATTATCATCAGCTGCAGCAATATTGAATGGGAAGAAATCAGGATTGGTGGCTCCAATCGTTCCATTATCACCATATCCATCTCCATCAGTGTCAGCCCATTGTGTTGGGTCATTGACCCATAAGTCTGCACCTTTATCAGTGTCCCAGTTAATTCCGCCGACATTCGATGGATCGCTTGCACCATCTCCATCACTATCTTCGCATCCGTTGCGATCTCTGTAAGAAGTTCCGTAGTTGTACGGGCAAAAGTCACCTGTAATCAAATCACTTTCATTATCGCCATATCCATCGTTATCGTAATCTTTGTATTGACGAGGATTGAATGGGAATTTGTCTCCTGGACTTGCTTCAATACCTCCTGCAAGCCCAAAGATCGCATCACAGCAATCAGGGCCATAGTTGTCTCCTACTCCATCGCCATCACTGTCTTGCACTTGTTTCCAATTTTGTTGATAGCGATCGCCGTAAATCCATGTTCCATCATTGTTTGACCAACCATCTTCGTCATAGTCTGGACATCCATATCGGTCGTGAATTGAACGACCTGCATTGGTGGGACAAGCATCGATACTGTCGGCAAAGCCATCGTCATCATAATCCACACAACCTTGAGTGAAGTATTCAGAAGGACCATTGTCGCTTGGACATTCATCCGATAAAGGACCGTTTGGATTGTCGCCAAAGCCGTCTAAATCAGCATCCATCCATTGATCTCCAGTATGTGGTAGAGCATCGAGTGANTCGAAGATCATGTCTCGATCAGAATCAGGATAAAGACGGAGCATATCGACGTCTTCGTCAAGCGTATCGAAGAAGGANAGGANNATCGTTCCATTCGAATCAACNAGAGANGAGAAATTTTCGTTTGTATAGACATTCTTCATTTCGTGAGATGACCATCCGATCACATCATTTGTACTAGAAAGTGTGTCGTTTACAGGATTCATGATGTTGACTCGGAGAGTTTCAGTAGTAGGAGTAGATGTAAACAGTACGAGGCCTGAGTCAGTTGAGACGAGGTCCCAACTCCCGTTATCACTAGCAACGAGATTATTCATTTGGTTGTCAACGGAATACGTCCATGAATGATTACCGCCATCAAGAACTGATTGGCGCTCATACAGAGGNTGGTCNAGCCCNNTGACTGCAAGATACAAAGAATCACCATGACTCGTGCATGAAAGAGCTGAAGTTCCACTCAGTTGAGAAAGATGTCCAGAGCCAATTTCTGATTCAGTAACGTTTCTCCATTGCATGGAAGAATTGTTTCGTTCGTGTACCCTGAAGAAATGGTTGGAATCAATNGATGCTACGATGAGGTCTCCATCTGGAGCTGAGCACATGGAAATTTTCGAACCTCCGTCAGTGAAATTGACCAGAGTTTCAAACGAACCTGTATTGATATTGATCACTTGCAATTCGAATGTACCGCTGTTGTTGACCGTTGTCGCAAGCATAGAGGCCCCATTCCAGAGTTGTGTGGCTACCGCTTCTCTTCCAACTGCTAGGCCAGAGTCAACAACTGTCGATGTTTGGAATCCGGATGATGTTTTGACAATGTGTTGAATGCGACCAAGGACTGAATCTCTGGTAATGATGTGCATATCTGAACCTTCAAACCATAACGACGGAGAGGTAGTGAGATTTACGGTTCCAAGTTCGTCGCCAGACCATCCATCTGGCTTAGTAGCGTCCTCAGTACTGTAGTATAATTTCTGAATTGTCTTGTGAGAATAAACCACATGGAGATCGCCATTTGCATCGATTGCAGAGGCTGGATTGGTTCCAAACTCACTCAATGTTCGTATGTCTTGATGAAGAGCAGTCCAAGCAGTTGATGTTCTAAATATAAATCCTGAAAGATTGGTGGTCTGTGAATTTACGATTTCGCCTTCCAACCCAGTATCGTAGTATACGAGATACGGTTTTCCAGATGCTGAAGATTCAAATTGAATGCTGGTTATCTGTGATTGCAGCATCTCTTCTGAAATCCAAGAACCACCTGGAGACCCGTCTCCAACGTGTTCAAGATGAATCAATGATTGTTCGCCATTGGGTTGATTGTTATCAAGTGCAAAGACCATCGATGTTTCTCCACGATCTGCAGTTGCGAGGCGTAATTGACTCATCTCTCCATTGAAAGAAAATGTGCTCGTATCGAAATCTTGTTTGGAAACAACGACAACATCAACCCCGTAATTTGTACCTCTGGTTTGATTCCTCACAGTGTAAAGCAATTCAATAGNTCCGTCTGCATTTGAATCAAAATTACCCACGGTCATGAGTCCAAGATGTTGTGGTTGCACTCCGGTTTGAATAACTTCAGGTGAACTTTGGAAACCATCCGCAGAACCGAGATACAATTCGAGTAAACCCGCGGGAGTATAACCAGAACTCGAGCCAATCATTGTATCCATGTATCCATCGTCGTTAATATCTCCAACACTTTCAAACATCCATCCAAATCGTTGGTTCATGCTTCCTTCACCGGTCCAATTTGCTGTCGATGAGAAATTGTCAATGGTAGTGCCAAGGAAAAGATGCACATTCGCAGATAAAAGGGGTCTACTTAGCGGNGCTAATTCCTGAAGAATCAATTCATCCATTCCATCATTGTTGATNTCGTCGATGATTTCAACGACTGTCCCAAACATTCGCCCTTGAGCTAACAATTGAATCGTTTTGTCAGGACTAGAAGAGAATCCAGAAGAAGAACCGTAAAACAATTCAATTGCAGAATAACCTGTTGGAGAAGACTCTGAACCGGTATTCGAGACAACGAAATCGCCGTATCCATCACCATTCAAGTCACCACCGCTTGACATTGATCTGCCAAAATAAGGCCCGTCAGTTGATTCTGTGATGTTCGATTCCCACACAAATCCAGATTGTGTTCCGGCGAAAACAGAAAGCCTTCCAATGGATCCTGCTTCATCTGTCCAATTCGATTGGAGTGCAATAAGATCGGAATGTGAATTGCCATACATACTGTCGATAACAGAAAGAGATGCTCCGAGCATTTCTTCTTGATCTGCAGAAGCATTCCAAGTTAAATCGTAACCCGTTTGAGATTCCATACTCCATTCATACATTGCAATACGGCCGTGGTTTGATTCCCCTGGACGACTTATGTTGTCGTATCCAGACGAGCCAATGACAAGTTGTGAAGTTCCATTTGCTCTAAAGTCTCCAACGGCAATATCGCTACCAAAATGTTCAGAAGTTTGGGAGCCTGATAGGACATGAGCATTGCTTGTGTCCAAACCGGTTGCACTTCCAAGAACTGTTACAACACGGCCGTTTGAAGTCAATCCATTNCTTGAGGCAGTTGGTTGAGCCATGATGATATCATCGAAGCCATCACCATTCATATCAGCAGAAAGAATGGTTCCCTCCTCAACATCAGGATAGAGTTCGTAGACTGAATCAGGCGTTGTTGAAATACGTCCCGTAGATTGATCTTCAAGACTCTTGAAGATTGAAAGTTCAGTCACTCCGTTTGAGAAGGTAGTTGTTGCAATTTGGGCCAAATCATTCCCATCGAGGTCAAGACCAAGCGCTGAGTGTACATTAGGACCNCTCGCTAAGATTTGAGTTGTCACCTCAACCCCATCAATTTGCAAGCGAACTGCTTCTTGAGAACGCGTGTATGCGACGTTAACAACGCCTGCTGAATCGATCTTAAGTTCAAGTTCAGATCCGACAGGACCAGAATCAAGAATACTGTGATACCAGCGCATTCCGCTATTATTTACTTGCCATAGGACACCTGTTGCATTGCGCACTACTGCGAATTCTTGTCCTTCAGGAGTAAGTTCTAAGTCGATTGAAACCGGTTCTATTCCCTCGATAATTGTTCTTTCCAACCAAATATCGGACACGGTGTAGATTTGGCCCTTGAATGCTAGTCGAGCCATTTTCAAGTCCTTCCCATCTGCATATACAGCACGAGGACGTTCTGATTCGTCTACTGCAATGGAACATCCAATAAGACCCGATGAAGTTGATACAGTATCGATAAGAGAACTTGTGAATGCTCCACTTGAATTTCTTTTACCCATGAATACTGAACCTGTTGAATCCATCCAACAAAGGTAAGCGGTTCCATCTTCGGTAAGATGCATATCTGGTTCGCTGAGATTTGCGGAGGCATTATCGTACAGATTCTCTGTTACCCAACTGTCAATNGATGAATCTTGACGAACGGCAAGATTTGACATTCCTTCAAGATCGATGTTTTGTCCAGCCAAATCATGGCCAAAGGACAAGGTGCCAGGAAGCGTCTCTAAAGGCACCACTGAGTCTTCTAAAGCCACAGATTGAGAATTGAATTCACCACCCATTGGAGCAAAAAGTTGAACCAACATAAGGACGGTCAAAAGGGTCGCAAGGACTCCTTTCCCAGACGTCGGCCCCCTGCGCATGAATTCCTTAGAATGGTCAACGTTCTAAACCATTGTCCGAGGTTGTTTCTTTGATACGTTAAATTCGGCTCACCAATCAGGTCAAGAACTAGGAGGAAATGGAAGTTTTATGACAGGCATACTGATTGTTGGAAACGGCAATACACCCTCACAATCTGTCTTCGATCATTTTGTGAATTCATCCGTCCTTATCCTCGCCCTTGATGGAGCGGCTTTGACGCTGGCAAAACATGAGATTCAACCACATGTAATCATTGGAGACATGGATGGCCTGACCTCTGAACAACTCGATGAATTTCAGTCAAAAGGAGTTCAGATTGTCCGAAATTTGGACCAAGAAACGAGTGATGTTTCGAAAGGGCTTACTTGGAGTAAACAACACCATCCAGGGAAGCATATTGATGTCATTGGAATCGATGGAGGAAGATTGGACCATCAACTTGCGGCTTTTTCTGCACTTTTTGAATGTCAAAGTGAAGCCCGTCTTCACATCGATGATTGGATGGTAGCACGGGTAACGAATACACCTCACAAGTATCAAACAACGAAAGGAAGAAACGTCAGCCTCATTCCATTTGGCAAGGTTACAGGAGTGACATTAGATGGCTGTAAATACCCACTTGAAGATGAGCGACTAACATCCGGGACAAGAGGAATACACAATGAGGCTCTTGGCGAAGAAATTTCTATCTCTTGCCAACAAGGAGACCTCTTACTCCTAGTCAGAATTTGATGGAGGGAGGTGCTTTCTCAGCATTTCGCTGTATTCTTCTTTTCCATCCCAATCTTGTGAACGTTGATCGACACGAGCTTTTTCACGAGTCATTTCCAAACCGCCCCAGTCCTCGATTAAACCAAGTTTCAATGCAGCTTTTGGCGTATAACCAGGTAGGAAATTTCTCCATAAAAACGGGATTCTTCCGGGCGTAACGGTGTTAACCGCTCGAACAATGGAAGTGTTACAGGTTTTGAACAAGGTATGGTAGAACTCAGGTCGTTGAGTTAATTGATTTAGACGATGGGACATTTGGACGATCATTTGTCGTTCTTTATCAGGAGGTGTGATGACTCGATACATATGGACAATATTGCCTCTCCCATGAGTCCTTAACTGGGTCACATCTCGTTCAAACCCAAGAAGCAGATACAATTCATAAGAGCGCCAAAGTCCTGTCCATGGATGGTATTTTTTACCTTTCACACGACGTGCTTCAAACGAAAAGGAGAGGCAAGTTCCGTCCTTGAATTCAAATGTTAGGTAGGTATGTGACATACCCTTGAATGAATGGAATTGGTCCACTACGAACCATATGTGTTTGACCTTTTCTGAATCTACTTTCACTTCATCTGCCCAACGTTCATCACGATCTCGTGTTGTTCTCCAATGAAAATCTCTTACATTTCGGAATGTGATCATTGAATCATTAAATTCTGCGGATGAAATAAACTCACAATCGGATTGCCAATCTGCATTCAATCGAGGTTGTTTTGGCCGTACACGTGTCCACCAAAGCCACAATCCGTGAAGAGACATTAGCCCAATAATCCCTGCACAGACAAGTAGAGTGATCGACAACCAATCTTGCATGAAATCACCAACGGTGCCAGATGTTGAATGAGGTATCCCACCAATCAAGAGAACCATCTGGATGTTTGCGCCACAATTGACCTTCATCATCTTTCATGGTTGGAAGCCCTTCAGAGTCAGGCGTTCCATCGGGTAGAATTTGAGGAGGAGGCCCTAGTTCTGGCAATGCGAGTAACTCGTCATTTTCCTTGATTCGAACGAGTAAAACGAAGACGACAATAGCAACGATGAGTCCCAAAGCAGCCATCGTGTACCATCCTACTGCTTCTGTAGTCGTATCAGCACCATAGGACCGACTTGGAAGAGCTTCTTGCTCTTCTGCAGAAAGATCAACAGCGGGTAGACGAACAAGATTGACAGCTTCGGTACTGACGATGTTCTCTAAATTGGTGACTTTGAGAATAATTAGGTGGACTCCTGCTGGTAAACTTGAACAATCTAAAACAGAAGTGTTTGAAAGTGTGCCTTTGAGTGTTGAAACTTCCCAGGCTTTTTCGTAATTCGTGAAATCCTCATTGGAATTAAGTCCCTGCAAAGCAACAAGACATGGACGATCTGTGGCCATTTGATCACCGGTTAGGATCAATTCAAATTCTGGGGCAGGGCGGTTTTGAATGGACATGTTAAGCCAAGATTCAGCTGTTTGTCCAAGTTCATTACGATACGTTTCTTTGAGCGAATACTGACCTGCTGGCCAATTAGAACAATCGATGATTGTGGCATTATCAAGAACAGTAAACGGGGCACCAATGAATGTTTGAGTACCAATTGCTCCATAGCGAGGGCCTGTTTCATCAGCAAACGTTCGGCTTACTTCACAAGATGAACCTGTTTCAAGCGTGTCCGAACCGAATAATTCGAGTGCCAGCATTGGTGTTTGCAGTGAAGGCACCATATCGTATGTTGGTAATCCGATGCTTGTAATGCGAACACCATTCATGTCGAAGAAAGCCAATTCGAGTTCATGCTTTCCGCTTGACCAAGCGTCATAGGTTAGGCTTGCATTCGATTGACCAGAGATTTCCAGGGTTGTTTTCTCGACAACTTCCCGATCATTGTGAGAAGCGATGAGCCGCAATTCGATAAAGGTCGATGGAGAAGTTGAATTCAAAATAACAACAACTCGAACTGCATCAATATCCCCGTCTTGATTCAAGTCAAGGGTATCATTACGTAATGCAACAAGAGTGAACCCCGCCTCAGAGAGTTCGGTTAATTCACCTTCTGCGGATACCGGCAAGGCTGTCAATGAAGCACTGAGCAGGATGAAAAGCATCAGGATACAATTACGCAGATTCTTCACCTCCTGGTGCTGGTGGAAGCGGTATCGCCAAATCAGGTAACGCATCCATAGGTGGTTCTAATGACATCATCGCGTCATTTGTTAAGAGGAATTCTTCATCCAGAGTTTTTTCTTCAACTCGAAGAGTGCGTGTTACAAGTGCTGCTGATGCTCCAATAATGAATGCGATTCCGATGATGAGATATGTCATCCAAGATGCAGCTGGGTCTTCGCCCATGATGGCGAGAGCAGCATTCCATTCTCCATATTCATTTGACCAGCCATCATCATTCGAATCTTCGCATCCTTGAACATCACGTGTCGACGTTCCGAAGGTTTCTGGACAATCATCTCGCATTGCACCAAGAGGTACATCGCCAAAACCGTCAGCATCGGTATCGCGCCATTGAAGGGCTTCAGTTGGGAACGAATCGGCCGGTCCGAATGGATGAGCTTCCCAACCATCTGTTGGATCAGACCATCCATCGCCATCTGTGTCTCTACAACCAAGTCGGTCGAGAATGGATGTTCCTCGTATTGTTGGACAAGCATCTGCTTCATTTCCATCTTCTTGGTCACCAAATCCATCTCCATCCGTATCTCGCCATTGAGTAGGTTCATGGATGAAGGCATCGCCTAAATTTGACCACCCATCACCATCAGTATCTGGACAGCCCCAGCGGTCTCCACCCGAACTCGGTCCCACCGAAGTTCCTGGATGGGTAGGACAAACGTCGGCGGTCGTGCCTGATGGATTGTCACCTCGGCCATCCCCATCGGAATCATGCCATTGAGTAGGGTCTTCTGGCCATGCATCTGCCATTCCACCTGGACTCGCTAACCAATAGGATGTAGGATTCGACCAACCATCTTCATCTGAATCTGGACATCCCCATCGATCGAATGTTGACAGTCCAGAAGTGGTTCTGCAACCATCGCCACGGAAAGCTAAACGCCATGCTTGTCCATCGAACCATTCGAGATTGTCTCCAAAACCATCACCGTCTGTGTCATACCATTGAGAAGGATCGTTTGGGAATGCGTCTGCAAACCCTTCAGGATGAGGTATCCAATCATCGGTTGGATCTGAATATCCGTCTGAATCAACATCTCTGCAACCAAGACGGTCGAATCTTGATATCCAGCCGCTTTCAACCTCTTCAGCATCTGAATTCATACAGACATCTCCTTCAAATCCACTGAGATTATCGCCGAAACCATCGCCATCTGTATCACGATATTGGCTGGGAATCATTGGGAAATCATCGATTTGAGTGGCCCCATAGGTTTGGTTATCGCCCCAGCCATCAAGATCAGTATCTCTGAATTGTGTAGGGTTATCTGGGAAATCATCGATGAGATTCGCTCCTATCGTTTGATTGTCTCCATAGCCATCAAAGTCACGATCACGCCACTGAGTTGGCTCTGCAGGGAATGCATCTGCACCTTCACTCGTTGTCCAATTCTCACTAGGGTCAGACCAAGCATCACCATCTGCATCAGGGCAACCATATCTGTCTGCATAGGAAAGTCCGACAATAAATGGGCAAGCATCGGGTTGTTCCGCAGAAGACAACCATTGTCCAATACCCCATGCGATATGGGTTTCATTCCACATAGGATCATCCCAATTATCTCCGAAACCATCTCCATCGGTATCTCTCCATTGAGAGGATTCGTACGGGAAAGAATCTGCTGCCCCGTCTGGGTGTGCGAACCATGGCTCAAGGCCATCTAGGCCGCCAGGGTCTGCATCAGAATATCCATCAGCATCTGAATCTATGCAACCAAATCGATCATCAGTAGAATAGCCGCGAGTATCAGGACAGTGATCCGGTTGATTGCCAAGAATATTGTCGCCATAGCCATCAAAATCTCGGTCTCTCCATTGAGTTCCATCATTTTCAAAAGCATCTGCTCCATTTTGAACATCCCATCCCGAATCTGTATCGGACCAACCATCACTATCGCTGTCAATACAGCCCTTTCGATCGTTTGTTGATGAGCCAACAATCAAGTCACAATCATCTTCAGCATCAACAAATCCATCCTCATCAGTATCACGTGCAGTCTTATCGATGGAAGCCAGAAGTGTGTAATCGAGTCCATCATTGCACCAGGAGTTTTTACCCTTAATTTTCACATAGACATTTCCTGCTTGGGGCATTGTTTTGGAGAGCGTACCCGAAGGATTGTTGTCATCTTTCGTCATACTTGCAACTTGAGAACCAGTTTCATCATGCATTGAATAGTCTGCTTCCCAGCCATCTCCAGGGCACCACCATGCAGCATTGTTCATCGAACCTGAAAAAGCGATACTGACGATGTCACCTTGATATGCATAGATTCGCCACCAGTCCGTCCCGTCATTTGTGGAACAACCATCTGGATCGCAAACATAACCATTCGAGGAAACGCCATCAGTCAGGAGATTTGACGACTGTTGAGAATCGTCAGCATTCACTGCAGGAAGCATCGAAATCAGCAGCAGGGCGAAGAGGCCAGCACCTATGCAACGCCCGAGCATGTTACGCCAAGTTCGAATTCGGTTATGAATAAAGCGACGACTAGTTAAATCGGCCTAATGTATCTCTAAGCGCTGATTCAAGGTCTGAATGTTCGAATTCATACCCTGATTCTATCAATCGCTTTGGGTGGACTTTCTGTCCATCCAAGATTAATCCTTTACCCATTTTTCCAAACAAGAGTTTCATCATAAATCCTGGAATCGGAGCGAAGGCTGGTCTCCTCAAAACTCGCCCTAATGTCTTTGCATAGACTTTCTGAGTAACGGGATTGGGTGCTGTCAAATTGTAGACGCCCTCGGAATCTTCTTGATTCATCAGATGATGAATGGAATAAATCTGGTCATCAAAGGAAATCCATGATTGCCATTGGCGACCTCCCCCTACTGGCCCCATTCCTCCCATCTTTGCTGGAAGAAGCAATTTCTGAAGCATACCTCCAGCTGCAGTGGTGACAAGGCCTGTTCGCAAAATGACTGTTCGAATACCAGCAGAGCGTGCAGGCTCTGTTGATTGTTCCCATTGCTGACATGTTTCAGCCAAGAAACCTGAGCCGACAGAACTTGTTTCATCTAATTCTTCGTCACCCCTGTTATCGTAGAAACCAATAGCAGATGCGCTCATGAAAAGTGAAGGAGGGGATGAAAGACGAGCAATGTTCTCTGAAAGATTTTTTGTTGGAATCGTTCTGCTGTTAACGATGAGTTGTTTTCGCTTTTTACTCCAACGTTTGTCACCTATTCCGGCTCCTGCCAAGTGAATGATCACATCGAAGTTTTCCAAGGAGCCTTCGAGGACTTGTCCTGTTTGGTCGTCCCATCGCACGATTTTATTTTTGTCTGAATCTGGATGAAGAGCAGTTCTTTTACGCAATAATCGATGTACATCATGACCATCTGTTTCTAAAAATGCTGAAAGTTGAGTTCCTATCAAACCGGTAGAGCCGCTGATGAGAATTCTTTTTCTGGGCAAGTGTTTGAAGTTAGCCTGACGACTCATGTCTGCATTTATTCTTCGTGTTCGATGCTTGAACATCTGCCTTAGTCGAGGCATGACCATGATTGGAGCGCCAATTCTGCTGAAAAAATGAAATGGTAACTTCCAGTCAACATGGTCGTGTATCGTCATTTCGTTATCACTTACGACAAGAAATTTGTGAGCATGATCCCAACGTCCAAACGGTCCTTTGACCATGTTATCACAGAACTGTTCTCCTTCGATGTAACTATGATGCTCGGCAACCCAGCGCTGTGGAATTGGACCGATTGAGATTTTGAATGAGGTCCTAGCACCGTTTTGAATTCCGCCCACTTCGATCGGTCGTATACCTTCCCAACCAGGCATAATACGTCGAATAGCTCCTGGGCGAGCATGCCACGCCCAAACGTCTTCTCTCGAAAATGGAAAATTAGCGGAGTGTTCAAAAATTGGCAATCGTATCAACTCTGTTAAGAATCAGCGTACTTTCGTATATAATCCTCAGTTTTGAACTTACGTTGCGTAGATGCTGAAGTCATGTAGCGGATCTTTCCAAAAACTGCTCTTTCGAACCATCCACGGTCGAATCGTCCGAAAATCCAGAAGATACCTGTGTAAGAATTTGGATCTCTTCCGTCGAGCGCCCATCTATCATTGAGTCGAATCAACCATTCACAGGCAGTCTTGGGGTCCGATGACCATTCAAGCACTTTCTTACCCCAGAGCATTCTTAGATAATTATGAATGAATCCTTCAGTTCGAAGTTGCATTTGGGCTGCGTTCCAGAGTGGGTCATGTGTCTGCCCGTTCTCAAGTTCTTCAAAGGTATACAGATACGGGCGTTCATCTTCTGAATGTTCGTTCAATGTTTGTTTGGCCCAATCAGGTAAGGTTTCGTATTTGGCGTGATTCGGCGTTTGGTGGCAATAAATGAAACCTAATTCTCTCCAGGTGATAACTTGGTCAAGGAATGCTTCTGCCCCTTCATTTGCTCCCCACCAGCCTTCTCGGCGTCCGTTGTGAGGAGGAGTAACTTTCATTGGATTCCACTTTTGGTGTTTCAACACTGCATCCACGATTTCGAATGAAGAGATGTGTCCAAAATGCAACCAAGGAGACAAACCACTGCTCCCATGTCGCTCGGGGTGGTTTCTATCAACATGGTAATGGTCCAGACGTTGTTCGATGAATTTACTTAATTCTGTACGAGCTCTTACGGATCCACCTGTTGTTGAATCGATTGGAGAAACTTCGTGATCAATGTCCAAGTAGGAGAGTGCATCTCTTCCTTCTCGTGACGCTTCAGCAACTCTCCAAATGAATTCATAGGGCGTGATTGGTACATTCACTCTTGCAAATGCTTCTTCTGCAATCGCTTTCCCATCGGGCAAATCGTTCAGTGCTTTTAGAGGTTCAGCCATCGGAGGTTTGGCCAAGAAGCCGAGGACATTCTTGTGAAGATATCTTCGGAATGAATATGCTGTTGTGAAGGAACGTTGTGGAGTTCGCAATGGAACGATGCCGTTGCTGTCAACCGCAATCACACAACAGTCTCCAGTTTCCATGGCCCTAACTGCAACATCCCTTGGCATGTATGTAGGGTAGTCATCGATAACCATCGCAACTGCTCCTTTGGTAAAGGAACGGAGAAGTCCAGCGGCTTGCCCTTGTTTGGTTTCGACATACGGGATGTATGTGAGGGGAGCTGACTCGAATAATTTTCGATTATCAATCATTCCTTGAAGAACGAATGTGTGGATTCGGTCGTTAGCCCATCGATGACCGAGTGCGAGTGATTCGACGATGATCAAAGGAACGTTTGCCTCATTTGCCAAATCGATTGCGTGATCGAGTCCGTGGTTCCATCGAGAGCGGCGTGCGCTGGTCATCCAATAGACGACGTGAGAACCTTCGGAGTTGAGTGGAATTGAATTCGCTACAATCCGTTCGACATCAATCATGCGTCCATCTCCTTTGAGAGTGATGTTCTTGCATCGCTGAATACGACATGATACGGTCGTTGAGATTCTTCAGAGAGGTCAACTATCGGGAGTTTTTGCCCAGACACTGCAACTTCTGCAAAGGAGCGAAGAGTCGGAGAGATCCATTCTAGTTGTGAAAACAGTTCTTTGGAAACATACTTTGCTTGTTGAATTTCTTCTTCTTGTATTAACAAGTTATCGCTTTGAACAGAGACCGAATAACACAGGAACAAACCAACGTTATCAGAGGTCTTTGTAGATCGGAATCCAATGAATCCTTCTACGATGCCGTCCAATCCTGTCTCTTCTTTCAGTTCCCTGAGAACTGCATTTTCAATGGACTCATTTTGGTCGACATACCCCTTTGGCAGGCCCCATTGACCTTTGTAGGGCCCTCTTGCTTCTTGGACCAGAAGAACATGGTTGTCACGGACTACAGCAGCAGCCACTCCGACATCAAATCCCATGCGAATCACATAAGAAGGTAGAACACACACTATATGAAGAACCGTTTAATGAAAACCCACAACACTTCCTTGGTTGAGAACATTCCTTTATACCTGAAACGCCAATCTTAGGTTTATGTCCAACAATGAAATTGAACAATATACGGCAGTTCCAGCAGATGCTAAACTTCCCACAAAATACGGCGACTTTAGAATACGTTCTTACATAGACCCTAGAGACGGATCCGAACACGCAGCAATCTATCTCGGAAACATGGATAGTCAACAGCCACCTCTGGTTCGTGTTCACTCCGAATGTCTGACGGGTGATGCCCTTGGTAGCCTACGTTGCGACTGTGGACCTCAACTCCAAAGTGCGTTGAAGACGATCCAGGAAGAAGGAAGAGGAATCGTACTTTACCTTCGCCAAGAAGGAAGAGGCATTGGCCTGTTCGCTAAGATGCAGGCTTACAATCTCCAAGATAGAGGACTGGATACGCTCGATGCTAACCTTGCTCTAAACTTACCTGCAGATGGAAGAGATTACAAGATCGCAGCGAGTATGCTGAATGATATCGGATATGATACGATTCGCCTCATGACAAACAATCCAGACAAAGTCGCTCAACTAGAACAACACAACATTACAGTGTTGCAGAGAGTTGAACACAAAGCTGGAATTTGCAGCGAAAACAAAGTATATCTTCAAACAAAGGCCCTAAGAATGGGACATATTCTTTCAATACCGGAGTGATACACATGGCGGAAGTTATTTTGACAGCAGACAGAGTCACCCTAAATGAGGCAAAGAAAGTGAGCAAAGATTTAATCGGGGAAATCGCCCCTGAATTCCTACTAATGGACGATGAGGGTAACGAATTCGATAGTCGAACTTTGAACGGAGAATGGAGAATTCTCTTCTTCTACGCCAAGGATGGCTCCCCAACGTGCAAGCGTGGTTGCCTGACTTTCAAAGAACAACACGACTTGTTTGCATCAGCTGGATGTAAAGTCGTCGGAATTGGAGAAGGTACCGTAGACTCTCACTCAAAATTCAAGAAAAGTTTGGGAGGATTACCGTTCCCACTTCTGTCCGATCAGGATAGGGCTGTTGCAAACCAGTTCCTAGTCCCAGTACATCTTGGAATGTTCCCTGCTAAATCGAGCTTCTTGATCGGTCCTGACAACCGTATCCGCCACGTATACGACTGGCTTTTCCGTCCTCGACGACACGTTGCTCGAATTCTCAAGCATCTTTCACCTGTTACAGGAGGAGATTCTTGATGTGGGAACAACTTCTCAATGAAGCTGGTCTCACCGACCGTGAAGTCCGATCGATCATGGTTCTTGGAAACAATCCAAACATGAGAGCAAGCGAACTGGCAAAGGAATTGCAGACAACGCGTCTCGATGCATACAACAGCCTTTCAAGACTACAAGAAATGGGTATTGTCACAGCAACAGCCGACAGACCAATGCTGTTCTCTAGTCTGCGTGTTGATGAAGCTCTTCAGCACATTATTGAAATGCGTCGAAGGCAACTCGACAACCTTCAGGAAGGATTTGATGAGGTCGCCAAAGGCATTACAGAAACCAATGCCTCATACGAGGCAAACCGTCGCCAAAGAGACGAGCCCAGATTCGCCGTATTGAAAGAGCGAAGTCACATCTACAAGCGTCTAGAAAAGATGGCTGATGAAGCAGAAGAACGTCTCGTTCTTCTTCTTGGCCGCTACGGAATTCTGCATCTGTGTCGAAGCGAAGCACTCGAGTCGATCAATACTGCAGCACAAAAAGGCGTCGTTGTCCAGGTGATAGCCCAACTGGATCGTCGAACAACCAGATTCTTTGGTAAACTGCACGATTCAATTGAAATCAAGCATTCAGACGACCTTGACTCACAAGGATTCCTGCAAGATTGCACACACGTTGTTCAATTTTTGAACATCGAAGAGAATCCAGTAGGGCGTGGAAAGGAAGATGCTGCACTCGTTATCGAAAGCCAACCATTCGCAAAAGCACAAGAAAACCTCATCGATACTATTTGGGAAGATGCCGTACAGTTCGCAACCGCAGAAGCACGATTTTCGAAAGGCCGAATTCACGACCCTCTCCGACTAACGATCGGAGAAGGTTCCTTCCTCGATTCACTCGTAGGTGCTCTTGGAGTAAACGATTTGCCAGAACATGACACTCCCTTTGACCCTGAAGCATTCATGGCTGCTGGGAAAGAAGTCAATCAAGCTCGTCAGGAACTGACCAAAGGACGTCTTTCAAACTTGAAGATTCTCGGTATAGACCTCTCCCGTATGCTTCGACAGGTTGGAAACAGAGTCGGTCACGAACTTGCTTTCTCCCTACGCTCCATTGAAAATCATGTCGAGTTCCTCGATGAAATGATGGATTGGTGGGAATTTGCAGGCCTTGGCCGCCTTGAGTATGGTATTGACCCAGTCTTCCACGTTCAAGTCGGACTCGACCACCCTCCAAGTGATGATCCAGACGTCTTACCTATGTGGGAACTTGATGATGGAATTATTGAAGGTGCACTCATGACTCGTTTCCCACGTGATGGGCAAGTTACAGTTCGTCGCTTCGATGGGACCGGAGAATCTGATGACTTGTGGCGCTACCACATCATCATGAACAACGAAGAACAACCTGCAGAATCTACAGCGTGATTACTTTGAATGTCAACGCAGTCACGTGTGTTGTCATCTTTGCATACATCACCCTTGCCTGGCTTCGAACCGTATCAAGTGGTAAAGTAAGCGTCATGGACGTTTTATGGGGTCTCGGTTTTGTCATCATCGCATGGTCAAGAGCGATTCAATTAGGCTCCTTTAACACAATAACCATTTTGACATTATCAGCCGTTAGCGTATGGGGATTACGTTTAGCAATCGTTCTCCATCAACGAACAAAGAATCGAGGAGAAGACCCAAGATATGTTCGCATGATGGAAACCGCAGGAAAGAATTGGTGGTGGATAAGTTTCCTCCAAGTGTTCCTTTTACAGGGCATACTGCTCGTTCTTGTTGCACTACCGATCCTGTCGCTAATATCTGAAGCCAATATGGACAGTTCATTATCAACGAACCAAATTATTGGAACCGCTTTCCTCTTTGCAACATACTGTATCGGAATGATCATTGAACACAGAGGTGATATTGAGCTCCGAGAATTCAAAAAGAAGAGTGGTTCAGGACAACTCAAAACCGATGGCATTTTCTCGATTACTCGCCATCCAAACCACCTTGGTGAAGCCATCATTTGGTGGTCTATTGGCGGGTTCGCTGTCATCGTTGGAGGCATTGCCTCATCTTGGGCATTAATTGGACCGCTCATTCTTACCCTTCTGTTGAGATTTGTCAGCGGAGTCGCAATGTCTGAAGTTGATTTGAAAGACAGAGAAGGCTATCAGGAGTGGGTTGAATCAACACCTGCGATGTTCGCAAATCCAATCAAAGTCTTATTGAATAAAAACGCCGATTGATAAACTAAAGGGGGATTTTTTAACTATGCGCCTAGTCACTTTCGCCCGTTTTATTCGCATGATTACAAAGAAAGGGCCTGCTGATCTCGACAAGATTCAGAACATGGGGTTGCTTGCAGTAAAACTCACTCAAATCTTTGCACTCCGCCCTGATTTACTTTCAGAAGAAAAGTGCAAACAACTCCAATCCTTGTATCAACGTGCAAACTCAATTCCACGTGAGGATTCTATGAAACTCATTCATGACCGAGCCCCTAAGGGTTTCCTTGATGCTTTCTCCTCTTTTGAAGAAGAACCATTTGCAGCTGCCAGTATAGGTCAAGTTCACAAAGGAGTCCTCAAAGATGGGACCAATGTCGTGGTCAAAATCATCAAGGCGGACTTTGAGAAATCCTTCCGTAAGGACGTTATAAGGATGAAGCGATGGCTTCGAATTGGTCTTTTCTTGAATCCACGATTGAGAAAGGTTGGCAATCCAGTTGGTCTTCTCCAACACGTTGAAGATTACACATTGAAGGAACTTGACTTGAGGAACGAAATCGAAGGTGCTGAACTGCTCCAACAAAAGGCGAAAGAAGTTGAAAACCAATTCCCAATGCCGCTCCTAGCCTTCCCTCGTGTTTGGCCTGAACTATCGAATCAACATATCCTTGTCATGGAGCACATCGAAGCCCCTACTCTTGAAGATCGTCTTGCTGATGGTACTATGTCATGGGATAATCTCCTTCAACTCTTTAGAATCCACGGAGCATTCATGTTTGGGATTGGAACATTCCATGGAGACCTTCACCCAGGTAATGCCATGGTCGATGATAGCGGGAAATTCACATTCATCGATACGGGCGCAATATCCCATGCTCCAAACAAGGTTCGTTCTGCCTTGTTTGGGTTCTTTTTTCACCTTGCCAAGGGTGAACTCGATCAGTCTTTTGAGGCAATGTTGTTGATGGCAGATACCCCTCCTAGCGGTGCAGCCAAGGAAAAATACATGGCGAGTATGCATGAAATCTACAGCGGATTTATTGGGAAGACAGTCAGTGAAGTTTCACTCACACAACAGATGATGAAAACTGTTCGATGTGCTGTTCTAGCAGGCTGTCGATTCGGAGAAGAAGCATTTCCAATCATTCGTTCGTTGATGTATATGGACGGAATGGTTCTTCGAGGCCAGCCTAACGTCGATCTCATTACATCGATGGGGCCTTATCTTGATGAATTTGCATCGATTGTTGAGTTACCGTATGCTGAACAGTTGAAAACTTCCCAAGATGCTACGAATTCTGCCTTCTGGGATGGGAATCTGAAGCCTACCAACTAGTGGGGTAAAACGTCGCTTTATAAGCCGAATCTTGTTAGTTATCTCATGCCTAACCAAAACCCACCAACTGCTATCATCGTAGGCTCTGGACCCGGAGGTCTTGCATCAGCGCTTCTCCTAGCACACTCAGGCGTGAAGGTCACTGTACTCGAAAAAGCCGAGGCTGTTGGCGGACGCACTAGATTATTCAAAAAAGATGGATATACATTTGATCGAGGACCAACCTTCTTTCACTATCCAGAAGTGATTGAAGAAATCTTCCAAGCCATTGGTCGAGACGCTCACAAAGAACTTGGATTAATGCCACTAGACCCAATGTACCGCCTGGTGTTTGGAGCTGGCGGTCACATCGATGCAACAAGCAATCTTGAACAAATGACAGAACGTATTCGAGAACTTGCAGGCGACAAGAACGCTAACGGATTCAAGAATTACGTGAAGCAAAATCGTAGAAAATTGGATCTGTCAAAGAAATGTCTGCAAACTCCGTGGTCCAGTCCGCTTGATGTTCTTTCAAAGCGCGCCATGCGAGTAGCCACCGTGCTCAAGCCTTGGGCAAGTGTTGCGGGCGATCTCGGTAAGCATTTCGACGACGAACGAATTCGGCTTGCGATGTCCTTCCAAACGAAGTACCTCGGTATGAGTCCATTCCACGCCCCTTCATTATTCACCATCCTTGCCTTCCTCGAATATGAACACGGTATTTTCCACGCCAAGGGCGGCTTAGGAAGCATCACAGCTCGCATGGGTGAAATCGCCGAGGAAATGGGAGTTGATATTCGAGTCAGCACCCCTGTCAAGTCCCTCATCTATGAAGGAAAGACCGTTACTGGTGTTCGAATTGATGGCGGAGAGATGATGGCTGATAGAGTGGTAGTCAACGCTGACTTTGCTCACGCCATGACCACCCTCGTTCCAAATGAAAAGAGAAAGAAATGGTCCGACAAGAAACTGGAAAAGAAAGGATATTCATGCTCCACATTCATGCTTTATCTTGGTGTAGACAAGCAATACGATCTGCCTCATCACCAAATCTACGCTTCATCAGAATACGAAAACAACCTGAGGGACATCACAAATCACAGATTGACTTGGGACGACCCGTCTGTCTACGTACAGAATGCTGCAATTACTGATGATTCACTTGCTCCAGATGGACATTCTACGATCTATGTGCTCGTGCCAGTACCAAACCAACACGAAAGCATCGTTTGGGATGACATAAAGGAAGATTTCAGAGAAATCATCATCAAACAACTCTCGAAACTTGGCTACGATGACGTCGCCGATCACATTGTTTCAGAGACCGTCATCACACCAGATGATTGGGGTGCATCCGACATCTACCGTGGCGCAGTGTTCAACCTCACCCACGACCTCAAGCAAATGCTTTGGCGCCGACCTCACAACCGTTTCGAGGAAGCAAACAACCTCTACATCGTTGGCGGCGGCACTCACCCTGGCAGTGGCCTACCTACCATCTTTGAAAGCGCTCGCATTAGCAGTAAATTAGTGCTTGATGACCTTGGAATTGATCCTGATTGGAACGGAGTAGATACCTGGTTTGAAGGAGTTCGACGATCGCCGAGCGGTCGCAAGGCTGTAAAACGACGGACGACAAAGAAAGAAAGCGTAACGGCCACCAAGGCCTGAGGGATTTACGTTGAGAATTATTGGTGTCCTAGTAGCGTTGCTTATGCTGTCAGGATGCATTAATCCAGTTGCAGAAGAAGGAAGAGTGTTCACGCTTCAGACCCTTGACAGAGCGGAAGATTCTGGCCCAAATTATTCATTGAAAGACAACCTATCACAAGGACCAGTTCTCATTTTGTTCATCGGTGTTGGGTGCACTGGATGCAAGGAATGGACTGATGAGCTCAGAATGAGTCATCAAGAATGGATGGAGATGGAACCCCCTCTCCAACTCGTCTCTATCGAACGATATCCTTCATTTGAAACACATGAGGATGTTGCTTTGGAATTTGGAACCCCCGATAGTAATCACTACACTCCTTGGCCAATCACATTACCAACTGAAGAAGATCCTATCCGAAAATACGATGATGAAACAAAACTCAGTTCCACCGTTTTCGAATACTACGGCATGCCTGGGACTCCAACACTTATGCTCATTGATGAAAATGGAGTGACTCAATGGGAGAGTTCAACATATTATCCAGATCAAGAAACAATCTCAGAAATTGAAACACAATACAAGGATTTGATTTAATGGCAGACATACTTTTACTCTCAGCTCTCGTTTTAGCCTCGATGTGGGTGGGTCCTTTCTGGCTCCTGATGATGATTCAGCCATACGAAGAAAGAACACAAAAGTGGATGAGTGGGCCTTGGTTTGTACTCGGACCCCTCATCGCTTATCTGGTGATTTTAATGATGAATTTAGGAGCACTTGCCGACATGATGGGTGATGGAACCCTCAGTGGTTTCGTTGAAGCATTAGCCGATATTCTCGGTACTGAAGAGGGTGCAGTCCTTGCTTGGACTCACTTTGTAATCGGCGATATTATCACAACTCGATGGATATGGAAACGAAGCATTGAGACAGAAATAAACAAAACTGTGACGCAGACGGCGATATTGTTCGGAGTCATGTTGATGCCAGTTGGCCTCGCCATCCACTTCGTATCCATGTACCTGAAGAAGGCAAACAACACGCATTCATAACCAAAAACAGTGGAGAGAAAACTATGCAAAAAGAAATCACTGTAGAAGAAGCATTTCTCCAATGCGAAGAAATCTGTAGAAAGGCATCTTCAACATTCTTTGCAAGTTTCTCAGCACTCCCTCTAAAGAAGCGAAAAGCAGTTCATGCTGTCTATGCACTATGCCGATATCTCGATGATATTGCTGACGGAGATACTCGTCCGAACGTTGAGGAAAGTGATTCGTTGAATCAACTCGTTCTGGAACGTGATAAGTTGTTGCGATCTATTCATCAATCTCAACCCAACAACTCAGAAGAAGAACACAAGTATCGCTTGATGGCTCTTGTCGATGCTAAAGAACGACTAACACGCCTGTTTAATGGAGACAAGACAGCAACACAAAACGAACCAATCTTTGTCGCCATGCATCAAGTCTTCAAACAATTCCAGTTCCGTCTCGATGATTTTGAAACGATCATTGAAGGAATGGAAGATGACCTCTTCGAAGTCCGTCTACGAACCTGGGATGAAGTTCGTTCGTACTGCTACAAAGTTGCTTCCGCAGTAGGCCTTGTATTGATAGAAATCTATGGCTGTGAAGATGCAGGAGCTCGTATCCATGCCATCGATATGGGTATTCAATTACAGATGATCAATATCCTCCGAGACGTTGCTGAAGATTATCGATCAGGGAGAGTCTATCTTCCAATTCAGACCTTAGCAGAATACAACATCGATGTGGATGAACTTGGAAAGACCGACTTTGGAACCAATCAACGATGGAAAGCCTTCGTTCAAGAATACATGGGAGTTGTTCGAAGGCATCAGGAATCTGCAAAACATCTTTTCGAATATTTGGATTCAAAATCAAGATTGCAACCACAACTTATGTGCGAAGCCTATGACGCTATCTTCCATGAGATTGTACGACGATCCGGAGATGTATTCAGCAGCAGACCAAAACTGTCCAAATGGAGGAAACTTCGATTGGCAGCAAAACTATCCCTCCGCAGAATTCGAGCAAAATGGTCTTGATGCAACAGCATAGGACACATCCAATGGATTCAAACCCTAACGGCCACTCGCCCGTTCATGGTTGAGGTACTACCCGTTTCTGTTACGGTTCTCCTACCGACTCGGAATGAAGAAGAAGCATTAGGCGCTACGGTTGATGCAATCCCGAGAGGATGGTGTGAGTCGCTTGAAATCATGATTGTCGATGGGTCATCTACAGATCGTACAAGAGAAATTGCACTTGAAAAAGACGTCCGTGTCCATCTGGAACCTCGAAAAGGATACGGAAGAGCGTATCGTACTGGATTTGCAGTTGCCTCGAATGACATTATCGTCACAATGGATGCAGATTGTACCTATCCTGCCGAACTCATTCCTGAACTCGTCAAGAAACTCATTGATGATGATTTGAAGTTCATCACTTGTGATCGCTTGAGCATGGCAGAATCTGGGTCGATGTCTGGCCTACATGGATTCGGAAACTGGGTTCTTTCATTCACTGCTCGAGTATTGTTTGGTTATGGCATCAAAGATTCTCAATCAGGAATGTGGGTTTTCCGCAAGGATATTTTCGAGAATGAAAAGATGCGTCCCACCAACGATGGAATGCCTCTTTCTGAAGAAGTCAAGATCCTTGCAAGAAGACACCTAGGAAAGAAAAAAGCAATCGAAATCTCCGTTCCATACAGAGAGCGTGTTGGAGAAGCTGAGATCCATACCTGGGGAGATGGTTGGAAGAACCTACGTTTCCTCTATGCTAAGCGAATCGGTTTAGCACGCACTCGAACTGAATGGGGTCCTCTTGATGACAACCCTGACAGTCTGAACGGCGATTTACCAGAACAGAAAAAGTGATTATTCCTGTTTAAGCAATTTCAATGGAGCCAATCTTGAATCGATTGCAATTCGTTGATGCAGCATAAGCAAGAATGGGACCAGTACCCACAAAGCCATCCAGTAATAGATTGTGGATTCCAAGAATTCAGGCGTCGTCGTACTTACCTCTCCTTTGACTCCAATGTAAGATTCTGCATCAACTGATCCAGGAGCAGGAGGTTCTGCTTCGACTGCACTTCGATTTGCAGGACGTACCATGCCAATATCGTACCCGCCCCCTTCAAATTCCAAGACAAAACCATCGAGACCAAACGATGTCTCTGCTCCAAAATCAGAATGGGCTAAGAAAGCCTCTGAATTATCATTTTCAGCATACAACTCAGGATCTCCCGCTGCAGTTGAAAACCAAGAAATGGGAAGAAGTATCAAGATCATTACGAACACTGTTAGGACCATTGTCATCGAAGTGAAGGAAAGTAAACGACGGCCAATGGTGAGCCAGAATCCGCTATGCTGCTTCCAAAAATCAATGAGAATTAGAACCAAAAGAACGGCAGATACCAGCATTGAGCCATAGATTAATTGATGTGTATTGGATTTAATATCATCAGGAGTTGGGGATGAAAATGTTTCATTCCAATCCTCTTCATAGGTCTCCTGATTCTGTAATGCAGCTCTTGAATCTCGTTCGCTTTGCCAATGGCTCAGACGTATAGGGCCAAACAATTCGATAGAGAGATCATCCTGATCTTCTTTCATGTCAATAGTGATATTGACCGCTACACCTTCAAGAGAAAGTGGACCTTCCTCTACAGTT
>NHFS02000001.1 GCA_002171315.2 Euryarchaeota archaeon TMED117
AAGGGTTCTAGCCTTTCAGGACATCGAATTATCGTTGGTGTCACTGGAGGGATTGCAGCTGTTGATACGGTACGCCTCCTTCGTGAATTACGCCGTCATGGTGCAGAACTGTTGGTCATCATGACTGAGTCTGCTCAGCGCGTCATCACACCCTTGGCCGTCGAATGGGCGAGTCAATGTGAGGTGATTACAGATTGGGATGGCGATATGAAGCAACTTGAAGATGCGGATGCGATCCTTGTCGCCCCAGCAACAAGAAACACAATTGCTGCTCATCTCCATGGTATGCAACAAGGGCCACTTTTGATGGCACTCAGTGCTGCTCGTTCACGCAATACCCATGTGTTGATGGTACCGAGTATGCATAGCGATTTAGCCTCCGATCCTGTGACTGATGATATCGTAGATCGCCTTAGAGAAGAAGGAATCGATGTGATGTGGGGAGAATTAGAAGAAGGGAAAAGAAAGACTCCAGATCATGAACATATTGTTGCACGATTTGCACATGGCATTAATTCTCACAAAAAGAATAGAAAGAGTATCGTAGTCACATTAGGAGGTACATACTCACCTATTGATGATATCCGGGGAATTCAAAATACAAGTTCTGGAAAGACTGGTTATCAGATTGCAGATGATATGTATCGACATGGACATGATATCACATGTGTTGTTGGTAAAACCTCAGTAATGATGCCTGAATGGTTGCCCCTCTGTATACAAGCCCCAGAGCCACAAACAATGCTCAAGGAATTGATGGCGATTGCCAATGATGATATCGACGCTTGGGTCCATACTGCAGCAGTATTGGACTATGTTGTTGAAAATCCTGCAAGCGGAAAACTTGCAAGTCAACAAGGGCCACTTGAGATCACACTTGTTGAAGGTGATAAGCACATTTTTGAATTGAAATCCAAAACGCAAGATGCGACCAGAATTGGGTTTAAACTCGAATCTGGCATTAAGCAACGAGATCTAATTCATCGAGCTGTTGCCCAAATCGAGCATTCAGGTATGACGGCTGTTGTTGCAAATCGATTGGAAGATCTCAATGATTCTTCAAAGCCAAGAGGATATCTTGTCGATAAGCAAGGCAGCCACTTTGTGTTAAACAACGACATCGATCTTTGTGATGCACTACGAACCATCATTGAACGAGGAGATTAAAGTGCGATATTTTGCACTTGTAGGTCATCGTGCTATGAGCAAAGGCAAACTTCCACTCAATGATTTAGCAGGAGGTGCCGGAAGAATGGACGTCCTGATTCGTGGATTGATGGCCGGATTGTTAACATCGCATGGAATCAGAAATGATGTCGAAGTGATGCTTCATCTTCAAGGAGGGCCCGGCCCTCATCGCCGTTTGAAATTTGTTGGTTCGGAATTAAGAGGCTTTCACGCAGAAGAACGAAGTGTCGCTGGATTGATTGCCAAATCGATCAAGGAACCTATGCCTGCAATTGGCCAATGGATAGAACGAAGCCCTGGCGTATATGACGGAGGTGGAACGTTAGAACGTACACTGAAGGAATGGAAGAATGTACATCTGATTCGTCTCGATGCCAATGCAGAAAAATTATGGAAAGAATCGGCTAAACTGCCATCGGATTCAAATCCTAATCCCATGGATATCGCATTTGTGCTTTCAGATGACCTTCCACTCGAGATTGATGATGGAACACCAAGATCCCTCGGATCAACATGGCTACAAGGACACCTTGCAATTGGATTATGTCATTTCTTATTGGATGAACATGTTGAACTCAACCTCTGAGCCACAACGGGAACCCATCTGTGCCCTGCTTAAGGGCATGTGAGAGCAATTCATCGTCGAGAGCGAGTGGGTGGGTTTGAGGCCAATTGACTAGTGAGGATATACTTGCAAAGTGGTCTGCAATGGAATCACAATCTCCTTTAGAAACTGGTTCAGTATCAATATATGCAGCACCTATTGTAAACCGTGCCTCGACTGTACCATCAAGATCTTCAGCCCCAAATTGCACTGCATCTCTGTACCAGCGCATGCCTAATCGGGTTGTTTGGAATTTACTATTCCATGTTGGAGGCACATTGATGTTGATCATCAGTTCACCATTTTGAAAAGCATGCAGAAGCATCTTCATCGCATCCTTAGTTTCCCTTGGTTGTGAGTTCTTCGGCCATTTAGAAACATGAAAAGCATCAGCATCAATATGTGGCCGACAGAGATTTTCCGGAACAATTGGAAGAACTTCAAGAGCACGTTCAACCAATTGAACAGAGCCTTCTACGCCTCGTTCCATACCTTCGAGTTCGAAGGATGTAAAGGAACATGCAATGGCTGGCATTCCATACAATCCTGCTTCTCTTGCAGCTCCAATAGTTCCGCTGTGACAAGAATCTTGGGAAAGATTTGGACCTAAATTGACTCCTGAAACGACCAAAGAGGGGACAATTCCTGGAAGTACATTCTTCAGACCTCCATCGAGAGCCACAATCATCGTATCGCATGGCGTCCCATCGAGAGAAAAGAGATGACAACCGACAGATTTGTCTAATTTCCAAGTAGCAACCAGATCTTCTCTGTTGTGCAAATCCATTGGTTTGCCGAGATTAATTTGCATGCTGCATGCTGATTTATTTGTCGATGGAGCAAAAGCAATGATTGCAATCCCCCTCTTGTTTAGGGACTTTACTAGCATCTCGAATCCAGGTGCTTCGATTCCATCATCGTTTGTCAATAAGACCCATTTCTTCGACATCATATATCCACTCCTTGTCCATCTGGTCTATCAAAGGCTGTTTGATTAGAGATGTGTTCTCCATATATTATTGATACAATCCCAAGCAACAGAATGGGTCCACCAACCCACGTCCATAATCCAGGTACACCAGTAGAGAAGAATAGCCAACCAATGATCGAGCCAATGACTGGTTCAAGAGTTACACTAATTGATATTAGAAGTGGAGAGATGTACTTCAAACAGTAATTTAATCCAGTATGGCCAAGAATGCCTGCAATGAAAGCGAGAAGCAAAAACCACCCTAATGTTGAGTGTGTGAAGTATCCAAATGCTCCGAATGAACTAAACTTCCCTTCGAGGAGAGATGATGCAGGAATAAGCAATAGTCCTCCAATCAAGGTTACAGGGAAGGCATAGATGAACAACGGCATCCATTCTCGCAATATCCGACCACAAACAATGTAGCCTACAACGAACACTGCTCCAAAGAAAGCCAATTGGTCTCCAAAGAACGTTACAGAATGCTCTCCTTGAACATCTCCTGCATCCAGTAATGAGATTCCTGCACCCGTAAAGGCGGCGATACCACCGATTAGTTCCATTCGACTTGGTTTTCGAACAAAGAGGAACATGCCAACAAGAATAACAAGTGGATGAGCAGTAACAAAGAGAAGAGAATGTGTAAGTGATGTATGATCTAATGAAGTAACCCAAAACCCGAAGTGGAGGGCAAGAAAGAACCCACTTCCCATGAGTATCAGCAAAGTCTTAGGTTCAAAGACTCTGTTCCTGATTACCGATTCGGTTGTGAACCATTGCCAAAAGGCGAGTGGTGCAAGCAATAATGCTGTCAATTGTAATCTCCATGAAGCACGTAACAATGGTGGAATCTGATCGACATGTGTGAAGATAGCTCCTGCACTTGAAACCCCAAATATTGCGATTCCTAATACAACCCAAACAAATGATGGGACGTTTGACCCACTCATGCGGTTCACGACTCGTTGACTAACTCAGCATCCAGAACTGGGCTTCCACCGATAACGCCTGCTCGCTTGAAGAGAGCATAGATTCCATATCCAATACCGACGTTCAATCCAATGAAACCAGCCATACGACCAATATACCATCCAGAGCTATTTGGATTTGCTACGAGCGTATCAATGAACGAAAGAATACTTGATTCGGTACCGAAGAATGCTTCCCCAGTTAACAATCCAGCAGCGACCATAAAGGTGCTCAGGAGAATAAGAGCACGCTTCTTTTCAGCAGCGGTTGCTCCTTCTTCTTCCTTAATTGCTTCAATTTTAGGCTTGAGTTTACGCTCCTCCCACTTGTCACGACTGTATCCACCGATGAGCATTGGAAGCGTGTGAGGTACGTCAAGGTACATTCCAAGACCGAATGAAGTGCCCATACCAGTGACCCATTCAACAAACATACCCAAAAGGAATCCAATTGCAAGAAGCGTAAGGTCGCCTTGACCTTCAGCAAAAATAACGGAGAATGTAGCGAAAGCGTTTGCTTGCGGTGCGATCAAATCAATTCGGCCTTCTGCAAGTTGAATCGATAGGAAGATTGCAACAGCAGCTCCGATGATTGCCCCAGGGACAACACCCATGATATTACCCTTGGAAATGTGATACGGTCGATTACCGATGTACAAACTGTTCTTGTAATCTCCAATGACTGTTCCTGACATCGAAATCGCTGAACCAAATACTGTGGTTCCAACCAATCCAAGTAGAACAGCGTCTTGCTTTGACAAACCAAGTGCACTATCAAAATTCAAGAACAAACCAAGGAGCATCAATAGGACAATGAAAGAAGTACCTGAAACTGGTTCAATACCCGTTTCACCCATAACACGAACTGCGATAGCACCCAAAAGGAAAGTGGTGAGAATAAGCACTGTAGCAAAGATAAACGCTGCAGCGATTGGGAAACCACCAACCCAGAAGATGAGTATCATCGAAAGGAACGTCAATCCCATGAAGATTGGAATGTGCATAAGAGGCCATTCATACCAACCCTTACCTTCCATGTATTCCTGAGATCCTTCGCCTTTGAAGGCAGATCCAATGTCCTTGAAGATGTTGGCAAACGTTCTCCACATCTTTGCAAGTCCGAACATACCACCACCGACAATTGAACCGATTGCAATTGTTCGAACAGTCTTAGAGAATGCAATCATTTGAAGCGCTTTGCCTCCATCTGCTGCATAGTCTTGGATTGGTACATTTGCTTGTAACGTTGCGTCATATACTGGGAAGTTACTGTACACGGCAAGTGGAACCAAGAAGAACCAACCAACAAGTGTTCCAAGATTAACAAGGAACGCTACACGTGTCTTCATGAACCAACCAATTGCGAACATCGATGGAGTTAATGCAACACCCACATAGGTGTAAGCAAATGGATTCCATGCACTGTCCTCTGACCATTGCGTGTATTTCTTTGATGAACCGTCTTCATAGATTCCAGCTGGTTGGTGTATTTTTCCTGCACTGTAGAATGATGCGAGTCCAACATCACCAATGTGTAAGGTCTCTGCGAGATAGTCCATAACGGACAATTTCTTGTCAGATAACCAAATTAGTGGATATTCAATAAGGAACATTCCAATCATTGTTACACCAGTCCATAAACCGATTGTTTTCAGTGACTCTCGAGCGTGTTCAACTGCCCCCGTATTTACATCAGAAGCGATATCCAGCATTTTGAGAGTAGCTTCAAAACCAGGCAACGGTAATGGATCTTCAACAAGCCATACACGTCTAAAAATGATGAAGTACATGACCCCCAAGAATCCAGCGAACATTGAGGCTACAATTGCGATAAATGCTAACCTAAAGGCTTCACCGTCTTCTAACGTAATCAAAGGCCCGTCGGCCAACGAATACTGTGCTTTTGATGCTAATAGGAAGATCGCAGGGAAGGTAAAGATGAATCCTGTAGAGGCGTGAGTTGCACCTGTTGTCGCTGAAGTTGCAATGTTGACTTCCGAAGGAGACCATTTGAGTGCCATTCCTAGAAGGTATGCAATGTACCAAGCGGCAGAAATTGCCAATCCAAGTTTGAGACCAATATATGCAGTGACACCAGAAAATACAGCACCAATTGCGATACCCAGCAAAACTTTTGGAGAGGACCAATGCGATACCTCGAACGATTCTTCGAGGTTTTTCTCTTCCAAGTACTGTTCCAGAACACCGGTGTTAAGATTGTTGTACATCTCATCATCGAGCCAGGTAAGAGTTCCATCCTCTATGCCCTTGAGACCCTTTGCAGTAACGGGTTGCCGATAGGCTGAACGCTGTACTGTCGAACCTTCTTTTAGTTCATTTTCAGCAGCCATGGTATCCCCCTCTGATTCGCTGGTAACGCGGGCACTTGAATACAATTCCCCTTATTTGGCTGAAAAACTATGGGTAAGAGGGTTTATTCATTTCTACGGTGATGGATGCACATGAGCGGAGAGACAGGGGCCAATGAACTCGCCCGGCTAGGTGGGAAAGATTTGAACAACGATGGACAAATAATCAATCTCGTTGTTGTGGGTTCAAGTCGCTATTATGACTATTCAGTCATTGAGGAAATTCTCGATCAGTGGATTGAACTCGAAGGCTATCCTGACATTATTATCGTTGGTGGTGCAAGTGGTGTTGATTATCTAGCAGAGCGATGGGCGAATAACAACAATATTCCATTTGTAGTCTTTTCAGAAATGTGGGCTAAACCACGCCCTGGACTTGAAGATTCAGGGCGAGGGGAAGCTCCTACTGACTTGACAGACAAACTCCTTGATGCTGCAACTCACGTCCTTGCTTTCGAAAGTAAAACCAGTAAATGGACAAAAATTGTTGCTGAAATGGCAAATGAGATCGGTTTACCGACCTACGTGTATCACTTGGAAGAATCTTGATTCTTGTAAATGAAACGGGCAGGAATTCCTCCCCATGTTTCGTCATCTGGAATGACTCTTCGTTTTGGAAGTACTGCGCGACTGGCAAGAACACTTTGATTTCCAATTCGCGAACCAGGTCCAACCATTGAGCTGCCCCCAACAAGTGCTGAATGTCCAATTGTAACCTTTTCTAGAACAATCGTGTTTCTTTCAACGAGGTGGCCGTTGATTGTGGCACCTCCTCCAATGACGACGTTATCTCCAATCTCAACCAAAGAGGGATCGTTAAGCGCTATCGTGTTGATATTGACATTTTTACCAATTTTACAACCTGCTAAACGGTAGTATCCATTTGCAATGAAGGAAGGAACAACATGCGCCAAAAATGGATGTGTTGAACGATGCAACTGCCCACAAATCGCCCATCGAATTGTCGTTAAAGATGCAAGAGGTGCTTCGATTTTATCTTCAAATCTCAGGTGTATGATAAATTGTAAACATCCTGATAAAAGCAACAAAAAGAATCCCCAAACTAAGAATGCTATCGAAGCGGAGAAGCCTGTAATCGCTAAATCGAGCCATCCACGATCATTTGCTCCATATGCATCCAGATAATCAAACACATACAGTGCAGGAGCGATTGGAAGCCCCCAAACAACTCCCATCATTAGGATTAGACATATCGTAAGAAAGGCCTGTATTTGGGTAAAACCCTTCATACCTCATCACCACAATTCAAGCCGAGTTCAATCAGTAGAATCTGCTTCATTGAGCAATCCATAGGCACGAGCATCCTCTTCTTCAGCGACTCGAATTCCTTCTTCAAGGTCTACACGACTTGTCAGATATGTTCCTGCAAGAATCACCAAGGTGATGCTAAGAATTGCAACTCGGCTGTCAAAGGTAGTACTTGCAACCGCATAGAGTGCTGTACCAATCATTGCAGCAGACTTTCCAAGGAATCCAAAGAATCCAAAGAATTCAGACGCTCTTGACTTCGGCGTAAGTTGGGAGAACATCGATCGTGCTTGAGCACCTGCGGAACCCATAGCACAACCAACAAACAATCCAAGAATAATCCATTGCATAGAAACACCAAGGCCAAGAGGCTCCCAGACATAATCTCTCATTGTCTTTGCCCACCAATCAATCATACCACCTTGTTCTACTTTCGTAGGGTGAGTATCACCAACTTCTGAGGAACCTGAAATAGATTCATTTCCACCAACAAAGATAATTGAAAATCTATGATCGCTTGTGTTATCAAATGCTGCAACTAAAGCAGAAGCATCATCCTCAGAGATGGTTTTTATTTCATCTTTATCCTCAGTAGCTTGGTCAGCGAGGAAGGATGCTCCAAATATTCCGACTCCAACGAGTAAAAATGCAGCGAAGATACCCATGATACCAAATTCTCTTCGTTGAATAAACATAAGTCCAGTACCCAAGATACCAACCAATGCTAAGATGAAGAGACAAACAAGAAGACCCTTTCCGATTGTACTAGAACCAGATGCTTCAACACTGTAGTCTGTTTCAGGGAAGTGTTCTTGGAATGCGTCTCTAAATTCTGCGTCTCCAGCTGAGTCCTCTGCAATCCAACCTTCATATCCCCTCTCGTACAAGGTTTTGAGTTCATACACACCATCGGATGTTGCGGAATCTCCATCAGGATCATCATTCCATTCAAATTGGAAATCATAACGTTCTGCATCTTCTTCGCCTTCGAGTTCAAGAGGTGCAAAACCAGCGGCTGTTACTGAGACAGCACAATAGATGAGGAGAGCAAGCATCAATGCGAATTTTGTACCTTTCTTTTCAGCAAGTTTACCAAATACAAATGTCATAGGAACAGCTACTACGTTTACAGTAAGAAGTAGAATGACGTTCATGCTTGGATCTAAACGAAGAATAGATTCACCAAACGCACTTGCCATACTTGCAATGGTGTTTACGCCATCGTAGAACAAGAGATATGCAACAAGGAAGAATGCAAGAACCTTGAATTTACGAATTTCTTTGGCTGTTGTAAATACTTGGCGGTAAGCAACTACTGTTGCCCCCCAAACACGTTGTACGTTGTTTTTACCAAAACTCTCCCATTCTGCATGCTCAGCGATTTCGGGTTCAGGGGTCCACTTGAAAATAAGTACACCAAAGCCCCACCACCATAATGCAGATGTTACAAAGATAACTGCCAATTTGAAATCAGTGTCCCAAGTGAACGGACCAAGGAGAACGATGAGATGGAAAATCAGGAGCATTGATCCTCCCATAAATCCATACATGTAGCCCCAGGTTGAGACTTTGTCTTGATCTTCTCTTTTACCCAAATATGGCATGAAGGAATAATAGATGACGTTACCACCAGTAAATCCAATTGTACCAATGGTAAACATGACTGCAAGGACAATATAGCCATCTGAACCAAAATAAGGGGCAGCTCCCATGAGAGCAGTGAAGGCAATACCTGCAACTGTATACCATTTCAGTAATTTCTTCTTAATCGGCATTTTATCTGCAATAACCCCTAAAGCAGGTGCAGTGGCTACAACAAAGAGCATAGATAGCGTCAAGACAGTCGCATAAAACGTGTCACCAGATTGAGTACCTGTTGCTTTGTTGTATAAATTAGCCATTAATGCAGGAGCAATCACGGTCATAACTGTTAGCGCATATGCTTGGTTCGCCCAATCAAAGAAATACCAACCTTTCAATGCCTTTTCTTCATCATCTGGAAGCGGTATATTCACGTCAAGAGTTGGATTTATTGGTACAGATTCTATAACTTCGCTCATGGTATCCCTAACTACACCTAATCCTACATGGTTTATGAAAAGCGACCCTACAAAATGGCCAAAAATTATCAAATTAGGCTAAGTTACAAAATTTCAAACCAAAGATAACACCTGGACAAACCATGAGCGAATCATTCAAGCGAGTTCTTGTAACAGGTTGTACAGGATTTCTGGGTCGCCAGGTCACCAGTGAATTTCTTTCAAGAGGCTACTTTGTCCGTGGTACAACTCGTTCAAAATCAGAACACTATGAAGAAATTATGAACGATTTCGATGCAGGAGATCGATTTGAAGTCTGCACAACAGATTTGCTTTCAGATGATGAATGGATGCAAGCAATGGAAGGAATTGATGCAGTAATCCATACAGCCTCCCCTTTTTCTGCTCAAGAACCCAAGGATGAACAGGTCCTCATTCGTCCAGCTCGAGAAGGGACTGTAAGAGTTCTAACGCATGCTTACAATGCAGGTATCCGTAAATTTGTGATCACATCATCAACTGCGGCAATTTCTGGAGCAACTCCAACAAAAAAGAACCAAACCTACACTCACGAGAACTGGACCGATCTTCAACAGGATGTATCTGCATATACGAAGAGCAAAACCTTGGCAGAAAAAGCCGCTTGGAAATTTATAGAACAGCATCCAGATGCCAAATTAACAACAGTCAATCCAAACGTAATCTTTGGCCCATTGCATAGTGGTAGGTCAGGTACATCATTACGAATTATTGAATCGATTATCAGTAGTTCATACCCAGGATTCCCAAAGATCAGTTTTGCACCCGTTGATGTTCGAGATGTTGCTTGGATGCACGCCGAAGCGTTAGAGAACGAACATCTCGTAGGTGAACGTTTGATGATGTCATCAACACCTATTACAATGCCTCAAATTGCTCGTATTCTCAAAGCAGAAGGTTGGAAGGTCACGACAAGAACACTACCAAATTTCATTGTTCGATTTATGGCTCTCTTCATCAAAGAAGCCCGTCTCATTACAAGTGGGCTAGGAACAACGAGTTACTACGACTGTTCGAATACAGAAAACAAGACTGGATGGGTCTCAAAATCTCACGAAGAGATGGTACTATCTGCTGCAGAATCTCTCAGAGATCAATGATCACGAATAATGATGTAACGACCAAGGGCTTCTTGCCACATGATTTCCTTACCAGCTTCGATGTTCATTCCTTCCCCTGGAAGTGGTAGAATCATCATTGTGTGATCACGCATGTTCATTGCATGAACTTCCCCATTGTCGATGTGGGTGACCATTGCAGTCCCCTTTTCGATCATTGGTACATTGATGGAATCTGTGACAGTTCCAACGTGTGAAATCTTCTTACCAGTGAAAATACTTTCAAGAGAGAGACGTGCTTTAGCAGACCCGTGCTTTCCTGGCTTTGATTTTGAAATACTCAAGATTTTGTAAGCTTCTTCATCAACGACACAAAAACGTCCTACTTTTAGGGTTCGAATTTCGACTCTGTCAGTTCCTGGCATGAATAAACCGCATAGGTGGTGGCTTAAGACAGTTGGGTTTTCGATTCTTGAATTTTAGAGTTCTCGGACATCAAACCGCTGTCCAGATTGCTCAAATGTATGAGTTGTAATCAGTGGAAGCAATTTCTTGGCAACATCTGCTGGGTTACTCAAATCCCCATTTTCGTAGTAACCAACAAACGAAGAATGAGAGGGGAAATCCTTTGAATCTGCCGAACGAATCTCTTTTTGCATATCTGTATCAACAATTCCTGGAGCGATTGAAATAGCACTAATCCCGTGACTTTTTCCCTCTTCTGCTAAGCATCTTGCCCACATATCCTGACCCGCTTTGGCAACACAATACGATGACCAAGATTCGAGTGGACGTAGGGAAGCACCACTTGAAATTGTAGTGACTCTGCAGTGATCCGAGGCTTGCATCAATGAATAAACGCCTTGGGTAAGCCGTTGGACACCGATGAGATTGACCTGTATATTTTCAGCCCACGCATCACTCGGGGCTTTGTCCATTGGTAATATTGGTGAAATCATACCTGCATTGTGGACGATTCCATCTAAGTTCTGATAATCTCTATTGAGCACTAAAATCGCCTCATCAATTGAATTATTATCAGACAAATCACAAACGATGGAAGATGAAGATGAAGAAATTGATTTCACTTTTTCTGTCGATTCTTCCAACTGAATGGTATCTCGAGCAAGTAAGATCACATTAAATCCAGATTTGGCTAAACTGAGCGACAATTCCAATCCAATACCTTTTGATGCACCAGTCACAAGAAATGTTTTTTGTTCCATAACAACGCCTGAGAATGAAAGTATTGATACTTTTCCAAATTAGAATTCAAACAGGAGTATATCAGTAAAGGGAGTAAACATAGTTTATGTTCGGCTTACCTGAGTACCTTTCCGAACGTTGTAAACGTGGTAATACACGAGATATTGGTACCTCTGGACCTGTCGTAGTCTGGCTGAAATCGTCACTGCGAACAGAGGAAAATCCTGCAATCGATGCTGCGAGAATCATTGCAGATGATTTGAATCTCCCACTCTTCATCTATCATGGAATTGATGAGCGATACCCACACGCTTCGCTTCGGCATCATAATATGCTCCTGGATGCTTCTGTCGACATGCATGATGGTGCTAAACGAATTGGAGTAGATTACTACTTACATGTAGCAAGAAAAGATAATCGTCAAAGTGTTATCAAGGAATTATCAACACAAGCCAGTCTCATTATCACAGATCTTTTCCCTTTACCTCCATGGAAAGATTGGGTTGGAAATATTGCTCAAAATGCCCCATGTGCGGTTATCGAAATTGATTGTCACTGTGTAGTCCCTATGCCAGTTTTTGGAAAATCTGTTGATCGGCCATTCAAGTACAGAGATGCTACGAAGCGATTACGCAAAGCAAGAATAAACCGTATTTGGCCCAAATTGGATATGAAAAATCAATCATGGACCGGCATACTTCCATTCAAGCCTATTGATATCGATAGAGAAATACGACCGATGAAACAACGATTTAATCTCCTTAAGCAATGCGATATTGATGCTACTGTATTACCCGTTTGGAATGAAAAAGGTGGCCAATATACAGCATTGAGTCGATGGGATGAATTCAAGAAAACTGGTCTTTCAGGATATGCTCGAAGAAGAAACAAAGCAGAGGACCCAACTGGCGTATCTCGTCTATCATCAGCGATTCACTATGGAACAATCTCGGTTATGAAAATAGCAAGAGAAACAGCAGCTTTCGGAACGAAGTCAGCAGACAAATTCCTTGATGAACTCCTCATATTCAGAGAACATGCATGGCATCATTGTTATTCATGTACTGAACCATATGATGCACACAATCTACCTCAATGGGCAAGGGATTCATGGCAGGATACCGAAAGAGATGTCCGCACAGTTGTCTTGACGAAGGAACAATTTGAGCATGGCCAAAGCCCAAGTGCCTTGTGGAATCTATGTCAGACATCGTTGTATCGTCATGGAGAACTCCATAACAATCTCAGAATGACTTGGGGAAAAGCTACACCTCTCTGGACAAAGAGCCTTCAAGAGTCTCTTATTATAGGACAACACCTGAATGACAAATTCGCACTCGATGGACGTGATCCTTCTTCAATAGCAGGAATTCAATGGTGTCACGGACTTTTCGATAGAGCCTTTTACCCTCCAATGCCCGTCATGGGAATCGTTCGTAAAAGAGATCTTGAAACTCACAAATCACGTCTTGATTTAGGAAGGTATGAGCAACATGTTACACGAAAACCGAGCAAGCAAACACATCCGTTTGTCATTATTGGCGCAGGTTTCTCAGGAGCGTTTGCTGCCTTCTTGCTCAAATCATACGGATATGACGTTCTTGTGATCGACAAAGGAACAATTCCAGGAGGAAGGTCCTCAACCAAAACACGACCTGAAGGAATATACAATCATGGTAACGGAGAAATTTGGAATCCATCTGAACGAGAAGAATCTAAAATAACACTGAATGCAGATCAACAAATACAAGAATGGCTGAATGGAATAGAAGTAGTATGCGAGACTAAAGTCTCTCGAATTATTCATCAAGAGCAACATGTACATATTGAAGATGAAAACGGTACGGTCTGGAAATCTGATGCACTAATCTTAACCTGCCCTATTCCTCAATGCTACGAACTTATTCCCAATGATTTACCTAACGAATGGAGTCGTCACCCATACCATTCATCGTGGACACTCATTTTGACACATTCTAAACCTGCTCCAGAATCGTTGTTGGCATTTAGCCATTCATCTATAGAAAAATTTCGTCGTGGTATCGATGACAACTTATCGAATCATGTCATCCTACAAATGTCTTCAATATGGTCAGATAAGTATCTTGAGGAATCACGAGATAAGATAACAAAACGAATTGTAAATGATGTCATCTCACAGTTGGACGATGGTTCACAAGAATGGATTTCAAGCGCATCAATACATGCGCATAGATGGAGATATGCTCGACCAAAGAAAATACCTGAACAGGTAGATATTGAACGCATAACATTCGCAGGTGATGCTTGGATTGAACCTGTTGGAACTATTGAGGCAGCAATCGAATCATCCAAATGGGCAGTAGCAGAACTTCTGTGGAATTTAAATTCAAATTCCCAACCAAAAAGTACTGGTTATCAAACTCAATTATTTTGAGCAGGATCATCAAAGCGTAGCCATTCCACCAGCAGGCATAGAATCCATCATTGAGATGGTATCTCCTCGAAGACTTGGCCCAATATTGATTGTACCAAAGATACCAATATCTGCCAAATTATGGGAGAATGAGAACCATGTTCTTCCATATTGATCCACTCGAATATCGAGGAAATCACCTAATCCACCACANCGATTGTATCCACAATCAGGTTCNTGATCNATNGGNTCTCCAACNTTNTTGAGTTGAACNGTTGTGAACAGAGGTGTTNCATTGAANGCATCTGTNGCATATGTGAGATATCCATTCCATGTCTCTTCATCGCCTTCAGTTTCACCNACATAGCCGAATGCNACTGTGCCAGGATCGCCTGCAACAACAACAGGGAAACCAGTTCCTGAGAGATTGATAGGAGGAGCGATCATTGTTGCATTGGACCATGTGTCGCCTTGATCGATGGAATAGGACCAGTATGGCATGTTATCAAGACCCATCCACATTGCGTGTACGTTCCCTTCGCTATCGACTTCGACTTGAGCTTCTTCTGCGTTCCATGTGTCAGCAGTTCCTGTTACGGATGTTGGCAACACATGTTCAGTCCAGGAGATGCCTGCATTCGTTGTTCTAAAGATAGAATATCCATCACCAGTACAACCTTTGTTTCCTCGATAGAAGTTCCCATCAATGCTTCCGACAAGATGAGCACTAAGGCCACCAGAAGAGCATGTTACGGGAGCTCCAGAGGTTTCTGGACCCCATGTCGCTCCACCGTCTTGACTTGATGAACAAAGAGGATGAGGGGCGTTTCCATTGATACAGAACATCCATGTTGTTTCGTACAATGCTGCAGGCATGTTGCTGCTTGCAATTGTTTGGTGATCTTGAACAGAATACACTTGTGTAGCGATACTCGGCCCTTGCCAGCTTGCACCTTCATCGTCAGACCATTCAACGGTCATTCCAAGCAGTGCATGCATATCGAACTTCATGATACGACTGGTCCAAGGATCAACATAGATGTAGGGATCATTTGAATTTGCAATAGGAAGGAATGGATCATAGATGTTTTCACAACTGTAATCCAAGACATCAACCATTCCTATTAGATCACATGAAATAATTGCAGTTGAACCTGCTGGACCGTTACCGTACGAACTCATTACCATCAGATCTGTTTGTGTGATGCCCATGGTTGGTTCGAAAGTCGACATACCAATACCGTAGTAGGTTCCTTCAGCAGGATATGGTAGATTCCTGCCTTCAAGGACAACGCTATCATTGCCCCAAGCATCAACTGCACCAGCATAGTGATACCATGTCAACTCATTTCTCTCAAAGTTCCATACAGATTCTACAGATTCCACAGTTGTTTCAGCGTCTTCTGCAAAACATCCAGCAAGTGGTGTTGACAAAAACACAAACACCAGGAGTACCGCAATAGGTTGCTTCATTGTGCGATGCTACGGTCGATTTCAATTAAGGATTCGCTCGACCTAAGTCTCACACACCAATATCATAAAATGAGGTATTAGTCATCTCATACCAAGGGTTTTGACCAATTCCAGAATTTCCATCGTAGTAGCCTGTTGTCTCTACAAAGTAAAAGTACACATCGACCTTTTCACCTTCACCATAGAATCCTTCTCCGGTTAAATCAGGCATATTGATCACAGCCCAAGCATGCCCTCCCCATTCGTCATCTTCACTCGCCTTCACTTGACCAACCATCAATGCTGCATCGTAACCAAGTGATTCTACTAAACTGATGTAGAGTGCAGAAGCATCTTCACAATCTCCTCCATTCTCATACAACATTTCGATTGGATACTTTGGTTTCTCTGTGGTATTACCGGCAGAATCTAAATCATATTGATAAGGAATTGCTCCAACAAAACTGTAAATGAATTCTGCAATTTCGACATTGGTCGTATATCCACTTTGAATGGACATATTCTTGAGTTCAAGAGCAAGTTCCTGAACGTAAGGAGCATCTGGTGTAGAGAAACGTGCGTATTGTGGAATTACATCATCATACGATTCTGCATTTGACCAATCAATTGAATGATCTAAGCTACGATAATAAGAATACGTTGTATAATTGAGAACTTTTTCTAGATGATACTGATTTGAATCAAAATTCCAATAATAATCGAATATTGACTGGGTGGCCATATCAAAGGGTTCAATGCTGATGTTCAATGCCCCATCATCTCCATTTGAGTCTTCTCTACCATCCGAATAAATCGATACATCATCAAACATCGTTACGGAATCAAAAATGTACTCAAGGGCGTCTTCATCTGGATCGGGATTGATATCAATTTCATCATCAAAGAGTGCATCATCATCGTACGCTTCGATTAAAATTGTATGATATCGCTGAGTCTCATCCAAATCGAGAGTATACTCAAACGGAAGTTGAGTCAGTACATTTGTTTGGATATCATAGTAGCTGTTCACGAAAAAGGCAGATTGGGAATAGGTACAATCAATAGATTCACCATTTAAGTAAATACAAAGATACATTTCTGTGATATCTTCGAAGTCCATATCCTGAAAAATGATGATTGAATCCAGGCTCAGAATTATTGCAGCATCTCGGAAATCATCAACATCGTAGTCATCAATGATTCCGTCATTATCATCATCAGAATCAAGATTGTCTCCAATCCCATCACCATCATGGTCAGCCCATTCTGTACCATCAAATGGGAAGACGTCGCTATTGTCGCCAGTTCCATCACCATCATAATCGGACCATTCACTTGGATCATAGGGGAATGCATCTGAATTGTCTGGATAGGAATCTGAGTCTGAATCAGCCCACTCATTTGGATCGAGAGGATACAAATCTTCAGAATCATTTACACCATCATTATCGTCATCAAGATCCTCATTAACGTCTATACAACCATCTTGGTCAACATCAATCGAAAGAGCAGGCCAGTCCATGATACCTGTAGGGCAATTGTCCAGATTATCATGAACACCATCATTGTCGTCATCAGGATCTTCAAGAGCATCATTGCAACCGTCTTGGTCATAATCAGTTTCAGTAGAAGATATCCAACCGATTTCTCCCTCTGAACAGGAGTCTACTGCATTTAGTACGCCATCATCATCCCAATCGGTATCAATTTCAACTGTATCATCCAGTAAGAGGTAAATACCAACCCCCAGGATTGAGAACAAAATAAGGCCAGATAAACCAATAGCTAGAGTTACTTTATCGTAGTTTGATTCAAGCCTATCGCTCATGCTCATCATGTGTATCAATTATGCTTGAAATAAAGACTTATTCCCGACAGCGAATAGTTACAACATTGTCCAAATGACTGATTCTTTCAACTTTTACCAGTAAATGTAAAACTTCCAACATCTCAGCAAGTTTTGAGGGAGGATTTTCTATGTTGTATGAGGAAGCCAAATTTCTAGGCCAAATTCTTCATTCAATGGACCCTAAAGATGTATTTCCATTGTGCAATCTTGGAAGTTCACATGAGGAACTTGTTAAGGTTCGACAACCATGGATTGATGAATTCATATTCAAACCCGCTAGAGACAAAGGATATGAAGTTCTCAATGTTGATCTGAAAGCCAATCCTGGCGTGGATCTTGTGGGTGATGTAACAGACCCTGAATTCATGAAAACTCTGAAAGAAGCTGGATTCAAATCAGTCATCTGTTCAAACTTACTTGAACATGTACCGAAAGANAGTGTANCNGAAATCTGTAAATCGTTACAAGAATTCATACCAAAAGGAGGATACCTCTTCATTTCAGGACCNTACAAATTCCCATACCATCCTGACCCGATCGATACGATGTTCCGACCCGATGTTGAAGCATTTGCAGAATTTTTCCCAAACACTTCACTTGTTGATGGGAAGATAATCACAAGCAACGACCATCGAGCACCTGTTGAACTCGTGAAGAATATTGCACGTATTTTCATGCCGTTCTATAAACCGAGAGAATGGCTGTTTTATCCAAGACAGATTCCATGGCTGTTTCGAAATTACAAAGCGACATGCCTTGTTTTGAAGAATTAAGGAAGTTTGTTCAACCTGAGATGATGCAAGAAGTATTAAATTGAATTGTACAGCATCCAACATGTCATTCCGAGCATGTCCATATTGCATGAGCATACGAATTTACCCTTACATGGGATTCATGACAGGACAACAATATCAATGTCAAGACTGTGAAAACATCTCAGCGATCATCCTTGAATTTGATGATGAGGAATCCTACAAAGCAGTATTAGCTGCTCGGCTCTCTGAAGAAGAGTAGAGAAATCGCCTTCTGCAACCCTTTCACATCCCTAATATTGATATGTAAAGAGTCCGTTTTTTGTAATGGATGGGATGCATATGAGTGAGCGCAAGCAAGATGCAATGAATGAATCAATGTTGAAAGCACTAATGGATGAGCAAGAAGATGAGAATCAGATTCAACGTGAAATCCATCGATCTCAACAATCACATTCCACATTTGAAACTCTTGCAAACAGAATAATCGATGATGCCCGAAGCGGTCAAACACATCGTTCAGTGGCCAACAGTTTACTAAGCAACATTGGTGTAGAGAACACACCGTCTCGAAAAACCTCAAACCCGCTCCGGCATGTAGGACAACGAGCCAAAAAGATACCACTCTCATCAAGAAAGATACGTCGTGTAAAGAGACAATCAAAAGCCCCACTCCGCACGAGACATCGCCCCTCAGTAGGTCAAAATAAAGCACAAATGTCTCCGCGAACACTACGGCTCTGAGAAACAATCATGAAAAAGGGACACGACTGGCATTGGTTGGGCGAGTCTATGGTAGATCATGCAAATCCAAGCGAAGAGCATCAAATGCTTCGGGAAATGATCCGAGATTTTACGCAAGAATTTGTGGAGCCACAAGCTCATGAGTTTGACAAGAAAGAGAAGTTTAATCTTGAACTCTTCCGACAACTCGGAGAACTTGGTCTTCTCGGAATTACAGTACCAGAAAAGTACGGAGGTTCAGGACTTGATGTCGTTGCAGCAACCATTGCACACGAAGAATTATCGTACTCTGACCCTGGATTTGCACTTGCTTACTTGGCCCACTCAATGCTTTTTGTCAACAATCTTGCTCAAAACGGTTCTGAAGAACAAAAGACTAGAATCCTTCCAAAGGTCTGTTCTGGAGAATGGATTGGAGCTATGGCCATGTCTGAACCCGATGCAGGAACGGATGTCCTTGGACTTTCAACAACTGCAAAGATGAATGATGCAGGTGATTGGATCCTCAACGGAAGAAAAATGTGGATTACCAATGGATGCATAGACGACCAAGGAACTCCTGCAGACGTTGTATGGGTTTACGCTCGAACAGGCCATGATGAAAAGGGCCGACCTCTTCTCTCAACCTTCCTGGTTGAAAACGGAATGAAAGGCTACAGCGTTGGCCAGAAGATTTTCGATAAGACAGGAATGCGTGCTTCAAACACTGCAGAACTCGTCTTCGATGATTGTATTGTACCTGCAAGCAACCTCGTAGGTGAACAAGGAAACTCTTTGATTCACATGATGGGAAATCTGGAGATTGAGCGACTGACACTAGCTGCTATGTCACTCGGTATTGCAAGAAGAAGCCTACATGAAATGAATCGCTACGCATCGGAAAGAGAAGCATTCGGATCTCAGATTCGATCCTTTGGACAAATGCAACGTCATATAGCAGAATCTTGGGCGAAGTACCGAGCTATGCGTGCATATATCTACGATACTGCAAACACGATTAAACTCGGTTCAACTGGACAACGTCTTGATTCAGATGGAGTGAAACTATTCGCAACAACTGCTGCTAAAGAAATCGCAGATTCAGCAATTCAAGTCCTAGGAGGCTATGGATACGTTGGAGAATACCATGTTGAACGACTATGGAGAGATTCAAAACTTCTTGAAATCGGTGGAGGCACTCTAGAGTCCCATCAAAAGAACATTACAAGAGATCTAGGTAAGAATCCAGAAGCGATTAATCGATGATTTCTACAGTTTCTTTGACGGATACAAGAGATTGTGTGAATTTCCATGCAGTTGCTAAAAGTGATGCTCCAAGTAAAGCAGTAGTAGATAGAATCGAGATCCATATCCAACCATCGGTAATTGTTTGAGAATCGCTACCATTGAGTGTTGCGAGTGCAAATACTGCAAGTCCGACTCCGAATGACATTTGTACCCTGAGAAATACTGGGAATGCCAAACCAGGGTTGATATGACCAATTCGAGAAAACAGGAATGCAGACCAAACAACAGCAGTAATAGTCCAAATGGATGTCAAAAGAGGAATTGTATCGAGGAACAAATATTCTTTCCCATCGATGTAAACTTCTATTCCAAACAAACCAACAAGTGTGAGAAGAGTTGCACCAAGGAAAGTGAGTATTTCATTTCCGATTGTTGAGAAATCCGAATTGGTTTCTTCAACTCTTACTTCGGGCTGAGTCTCTTCAGAAGGCTTAGGTTTAGAATTCCCAAGACGAATTAGTTGCTTCTCGAGATCATCCAAACGGTTTGAAAGCATCTTCATTTCATCTACAATCAGAATTTGTGCTTCAATTTGATCTTTCATGATTGTACTTTGCTCAAGTGTGATATTCGGAAGAATTACCATCTCAGGAGCATCTTCCAGTCTTCCGTTTTCTTTGATCTCAGATTTTAGGGATTCAATTTTCCTTTCTTTTCGTTCTTTGGATTTAGTTTTAACATCCAATACCTTATCCTGAATTGCTTCCGCAGACTTATTGATTGTTGACTTTGTCATTTCCGCCGTAGCAAGAGTAAGTTTAGCCAACTTCGACCGTGTACTTTTGAGAACTTCCAAAACCTGTTTCTTCTCTTTGGCTTCTTCAGGCATGTACGACCTATGACAAGCAGATAATTAGCACATTCGGCTTCAGTATTCTACTGGAATTGGATCAAGAATTCTCCATAAATACCAACAAGCCATGGTTCTGTACGGACTCCATTGCTTGGCTATTTGTTCTGCTTGATCCATTGTTGTAACAGACGAATCCAAGGTTTTTATCGCATTAACAAGTCCGATATCCTTTGGACTATAGATATCCGGCAAACATAGAGAGAAAATCATAACCATCTCTGCAGTCCATGGCCCTATCCCTTTGAATTGTATCAGATGCTTCTTGATTTCATCTTCAGAAGAGGATTCATAGGGAAACTCTAGCAATACCTTCGAAGATTCCGCTAAACCTCGAATATAGCCACTTTTGGGCCGTGTGATTCCACATGAAGCTATTTCTTCTTGTGTAAATTTCAATACATTCTCTGGTCGGACATCACCAACAAGATTTAGAAAACGATTCCAGATGCTCTCTGCAGCAATGACACTGATTTGTTGACCAACAATCGATCGGATTAACGTGTTGAATAAATCCCCTTTTCCTTCCAATCCCTTTGGCCCATACTGTTCGATTAACTTCCCCATGATTGGATCTTGACCAAGATGCTTCAGACCATCCTCCCACCAATCAGGAATACCTACGTGCATGATGAGGCTAGAGCCACAGAGGTTTTGAGGACTCGTACAGTGCCATGACCATGCGAGACCAATTATTGCAAATGTTGCAACTGAAAGATATTGAGCGCACTGGATGGGTTCGAGCAGGTGTAAACAAGCCAGAATCCGTTGCAGCTCATTCATGGGGAATGGCAATCTTAGCGCTCAAACTTTGTCCACCCGAACTTGATCTCGCAAGAGTCTTATCGATATGTCTTGTTCATGATTTAGCTGAAGTGATCGTTGGTGATTTAACACCACATGATGATATTCGCGGTGATGAAAAACATCGACTCGAGCGTGAGGCAATGTTGTCGATGGCTCCAGAATGGGTTCACTTCTTCGATGAATATGAATCTGCATCCACACCAGAGGCCAAATTTGTCAAAACAATGGACAAACTCGACATGGGTTTGCAAGCAATTCGATACACTGAACAGGATATCGATTTATCTGAATTCATCGCCAGTGCAAGAAAGACCACGGACGAAACAGACATTGCACATCTGCTTCAATGAGATAATTGAGCCGACAATAACAAAAACAACTACGTCCGCCGATGGATTACAGCCCGATAGTGTAGTGGTCCATCATGGTGGGTTTTGGTCCCGCCGACCTCGGTTCAAATCCGAGTCGGGCTACTTTGTGAAACCGC
>NHFS02000086.1 GCA_002171315.2 Euryarchaeota archaeon TMED117
ACATCGATAATGTCCGTCAACAACTTCTCGACGAAGGCGAAGACCCATCTGAGCATTTGCTAACAGTCGCTCTCGATGGTGAAAACTGGATGTTCATGTCGGAATTTCAGCATCATGACAATGCAAGGCCGTTCATGGCTGAATGGTATGGCCGTCTTGCAGATCATCCAACAATCGTCACAACGACTCCATCAGAGTTTCTAGAAAAGAATACGACATTACCTGAAATTCAAGCAATTGGAACGGGTTCATGGATTGATGGAACCCTAAGGACTTGGGCTGGAGAAGAAGAGGAGAGTCTTGGATGGCAACGTTTGATTGAGGCTCGACAAGAATTGGTTGCATTCGAGGAAGTGAATCCAAATCATCCAGGCCTTACTGCTGCTTGGGAATCACTCTACATTGCTGAAGGAAGCGACTGGTATTGGTGGTATGGACTGGACCAAGATAGTGGATACGATGAAAATTGGGATGTTTTATTCAAGGTACATCTCTCAAATATCTACAGAGCAGTAAATCTTGAATTGCCACCATACTTGCAAGATTTGTGGACAAACCCTGCCATACCAACGACCCCAGCATCTGGTATTATTGAGCCGATGATCGATGGTGTAGCATTGCCCGGTGAATGGGATGGTTCTGCACAATATGATGCTCCTGTATCAGGAGGTACATTTGATATTGACCAATTTTTCATAGGTTATGATTCATCAAATGTATTTGTCCGAATTGATGCTGATACTCCTACAGACTTTGAGACTCAATCTTCAAATGGAGATGCACCAGATCTTGCAATCTACTTCATGCAACCCAATGCCGTGAATTTTAATGAAGCTGAGACGAATTTCCGAACCTATTACGGAAATCAAATACTTGGATTCCCATCGAAATATATGGTTGCATTTGATTTTGATACGCTACGAGACGATGGTCGTGCAAAGTGGAACCTTTTCACTGCTAAAGGGAAAACTGGCGAGCAAGAACAATGGGTTCTCAGTGGAAGTTCCTCCCTGGGCGACTGTGCAGTTGATGACGTCTACGAATTCATGATTCCTTGGTCTGAAATCGGCCTATCTCCTCGTTATTCTACACGGGTCAAGGTTGTTTCAGCATGGGCTGAATCACTCGCCTATGGAGATGGTATCGATATGGAAATTGCTCCACCCGCACCTGCTGAACTCGTGCTTCCAGATCTTGAGGAATGGGTCACTTTGTTGGTCTTAAATGATACAATAGGGGATGAGACTGGAGATGGTGACTACACATATCCGCTTTCAAGCGATTTTGTAACTCCGAATAATGGAGGTCTTTGGGACGCTCAAAAATTAACGATTCGACAAAGTGCTTGGAATGCGCAATTTATACTTGAGGTGGGTGAAATGACCGATATATGGGGTCTTTCAAATGGATTTAGTCATCAAATTGTTCAAATTTATGTCGATCAAGGAAATACTTCCTATGGTTCAACCGACATGCTCGATGGAGCTAACGCCGAGATTCACCCCGATTGGGCTTGGGAAGTTGCTGTTAGCGGAACTGGTGAACCAGGTGCTGTCATGGCTGTTCAATCCTTGACCGGAAGCACTTCCTCCCGTGGTGTTGATGTTTCGGGGGATGCCGCTACGAAAACAATCACTTTCACAGTCAGCAAAGATGTCATTGGAGATGACATTCCGAACTATCGCTACATCGTTGTGGTTGGTAGCCAGGATGGATTTGGAACAGGGAAGTGGAGGGATGTTGATGCAACAGCAAGCACATGGACTCTTGGCGGTGGTTCAAATCCAGCTCTCGATGATGGAATCGATTACGATCCAAACGTCATTGATATTGTTCTTGATGGTGACGGGCAAGAAACCATGCTCTCTTCCTATGATGTGGATGGACATGTATACGCACAATTGACTGGATTTGAGATGCCAGAGGTTCCTCAACAGATTTTTGGAGCATCAGTTGATACAGTGACTTCAAATTCAGCAGTACTCACTTGGTCAACTACAGTTGCTGATGCAACATCAATACAATACACCACTTCTGAAAATGAGCCTACAGATTCTATGTTGCAAAATCAATGGACAGAACTTGGAACTGATCATGCCATTACGTTAACTGGGCTTGAAGTCAATACATCGTATTGGGCCTATATTCGGGCTAATGATACGGCTGATGTTCTGGTGACATTCACGACAAGTAACATCGTTGACCTGACACCCCCTGAGTTACTCAATTTGGAAGTCGAGGTACTCGATGATGGAAAAGCTCGAATCAGTTGGTATACATCCGAAAGTTCGACTGAAGAGATATTCTTGGATGATACACTTGTATTTTCCAATCAATTCGCAACCAAGAAGAACCATGAATATGTCTCAGAACCTCTTTCCAATGGAGATTGGACACTCGTAGTCAAGAGTTCAGATGCCTCTGGTAATATGAATTCCAGTACCCTTTCATTCACAGTTGATGTTTCAAATGGCATCGACCCAGTAGATCCTGTTGTCGATACCGATGATTCTGTCGATGAGGATAAATCTTCTTTGAGTTCATCAGCGCTTATGCAAATCGGTGGCCTTATGGTCATTCTTCTTATTCTGATTGCCTTCATACGAGTAAGAAGAGGAGAGTCAGGCGATGACGAATGGGTCTGATTATTTTTCTTCTTCCTTTGAATTGTAAATCCATTCACCCAAATAAGCTGCAATGAGAACCATTGCAACTTGTGCTAAACCTCTGAGAATATGTGCCCATAAAGGAAATGTATTCCCATTTAGTTCGATATCATAGATCCACATGTTTAGATTGGCCCAATACAAAATGATGAGGAGAAACACAGTTGCCTTTGCTGCCAAAATCCTTGTTTTTGGAAGGAGTAATCCGATTCCACAAAGAACTTCAGGTATACCACTGACAACAACCCAGAATACATCTGAGCCAGGAAGAATATTTGGTACAATGGCAGTAAACCATTCTGGTTTAATGAAATGAAGAATTCCAACATATGTGAAGAAACAACCGAGTCCAATTGCTAGTATGTCACGATGATAGGACCATAACGTCTTCATCGCTTCACCACGATTGTCAAGAGGTCACCATCTTGTAAAAGATGGTCTAAGCCAACACGCTGCCAATCGAATTTTGCAGATGGGCCCTTTATTCGAGCAAATCTAAACTTTCTCACAAAGTCTCGATGAAGTTTGTTACAAATTGTTCGAACAGTTGAATCGTCTTTGACGATCAGAGGTTCTTCCATATCTGCTTCTTGACCCTGCGGCTTGAGATACACTCGCATGAACCCNAGATTATCNTAAATGAAATCNTTNAANTCAGTAAGGCCGATGTCCTTGAATGCTGAAATTTCCATAATTGGCCATTCAGCAGGTAANCCGACTCTTGCNCGAGCGATATCTTCNGGAGTTGCGATATCAATTTTATTAATTGCAATAACNGCTTTTTCGTAAATGATATTGCCTGCNAAGCAATCAACAATTTGTTCAGCAGTCGTATCTTGACGTAGTGTTACAATTGCAGATGTGAACCCGAATGATCGAATGATATCACCCATTTCTTCTGGTGTTAGNTGNGTTTGTTCTACTGTGGTGCGGACATCTATTCCACCTTTGTCNACACGTTTGATGAAGACAGGTGGCCGTTGTTCATTGAGTCGCAATCCAGAATTATGTAATTCACGATGCAGGACTTTGAAGTGACCATCTTGGAATGGATCGACAATGTAGAGGACCATGTCTGATGAACGAATAACGTTGAGGATTTCTTTTCCTCTTCCTTTTCCTTCAGCAGCGCCTTTAATCAAACCAGGCAAGTCAAGAATCTGTATCTTAGCACCTCTGTGTTCCATGACTCCAGGAATACATGTNAGGGTTGTAAACGCATAGCCNCCNGTTTCTGANTGAGCGTCGGTCACCTTCGAGATAAGTGTGGATTTTCCTACGGACGGAAATCCAACAAGTGATACAGTTGCNTCACCAGATTTTCGAACTTCGAAACCCTTTCCACCACCACTTGCTTTGGAATGAGCAGTCGCCTTTTCTTCCTTGAGTTTTAATTGAGCGATTTTCGCTTTCAATTTACCAATATGGGCGTTTGTNGCNTTGTTTTTTTGGGTCTTNTCGATCTCGGCGCGAATCAAATCGATTTGCTCCTTAATCGTCGCCATCGTAACGCCTCATTTGCAATGGCAAGACCGCTGTTCTTCAATGCTCTTGCTCATGAGGCTCAATTCATTGAAAACTTNAAGCCTNTGGAGAAGCCGAATGCCTCAAAGAAGAGTTGTGTTTGGTATGGTACATGGGGCTTGAAATCATCATTCTTTTAGTCGATGTCTCACGCCTTAAATTAACCTTAGATTTAGCATGGAATACGCTNTATCAAGGTCTTGAAAAACGCACATTGCGTAACACACGTCCTGTGCAAGATTCACGATTGAAAATTCTTTTTGATATTGATGCTGAAGCAGAATTACTCGATTGGATGGATGCTCANCCATGGAGCAAAGATGAATCGAANTCATTCAAACAACTNCTTGANGAATCGACTGATGGAGAAAAAGGCCTTCTTTTGGCTATGAAGTGGGCAAGCCCAGGTGCATGGGAAGTTTGGGAAGGACGAGCCTATTTGTANCTCGACGTAGCACTTAACACAACCATTGATGGAGAAGANGTTCTCTATGGTGGCNAAACATGGGACAAGGTTCGCAAGGAATTGGCNGGCCTTCCGGAATCCGAGTATGCAGAAAAGGTCTGCATGGATTGGATGGAACGAAGAAAAGCATTAGGTGAAACTCTGGACGAAAAAGAGGATGCACGAATCGTTCCAACCTACGAAGCCCACGATCGAGCNGCAAAATCTCTCGTTTACACAATGAATCGCTGGAATTCTGAATCNGATCTGGTTGCNATCATTGGCCGAGACCATCTTGAAGCNCGAAAGTGGGGGACAGGCTCATGGAATNTTTCGACTGTTTTGGCACATGGTCTACCTGANGATACGACAGCGTCGGGTTGAAAGACCACTTCTGGNTGGGATGTNTCATGTCGAAGGATGAAGATGTGCCNACGGAAGAGATTCCTGAACNTCATGATGATGAAACTCCTGAATTCGAAGATGNNNCTGAACANATCGATTTGTCTGAGCATGTAGAGCCNCTCGANCCNTTGGAAGANGCCACTCAGAGGGCTGAAAAAGCNGAGAAAGAGATTGCNTACAAAGANGCAGAAATTCAAAATGTTCGTAAGCGACTTATGGCAGAAAAATCAACTCTAATCCAGTACGGTGGAATGGGACTTGCACGAAGAATGATTCCAATCTTGAATGACGTTGATCGTGCTCTTCANCAAGTTGANGAAAACGATGAATCCCCTCTTGCNCAAGGNTTGCGCCTCCTTCGAAACAANTTGTGGAGGGAGTTAGAAGCNGATGGAATCAAAGCGATTGAAGCGAAAGGTTTAGCNTTCGATCCATCAAAAATGGAGGCNATTACCACCCTACCTGCTTCTGAACAATTCCCTGCTGGACTTGTTATTGATGTCTTAGAACCTGGATACATGTACAAGGAGCGGGTCCTAAGTGCAGCACGTGTGGTCGTAGCAACTGAGTAATCAGCCTGCATGCGGTCCAGCATTTAATTGCAAAAAGCGGTAAAGTGCATCGTTTGTAATCAACCATTCAATGATTGCACTTGGCACAGTTGGGCTGAGAACAGATCGTGTTGCATCATCATCATAGACAGTTGAAAGCATCATGCAAGATTGTCGAACTCGCCATCCTTCGAATTGGTCACGTTGATGTAATTCAATCCAGTGAACTGGAAATTCATGAGATTCATAGAGGTTTTTTGTGTTCTCATCAGATGTGACTAAGGTTCCTTCTCCATGAGTCTTGGATGCATGCTCAACCCAGTTCGGAGGGTCATTGATGTCCTCGATGCCTACAACAGTAATACGTTGGTTCAAACCCTTCTCATTACTCCATGATTCGATCATTGATTTTCGTTCTTGGAATGAAAAAGGATTGTCTGTAGTCCATTCTTCTTGGGATGATCCTACCGCAATTGTAACTTCTTGAAACGTCTCAAGTGCTTCAAGAACAAGATGTTCATGTCCGTTGTGAAACGGTTGGAATCGTCCAAGAACAATTCCTTTCGCCATGATTTAGGCAAAGTACGGTGCAACATCAACGTTTGGAAGCGTATGTCCCATCTCATTGAAGCAAGCAATCATTCGTCTGCATCCCTCAATCATCTCTTCGATAGTGGTGGTGCCCATGCTTCCAACTCTGAACATTTTACCTTTCAAATGGTCTTGGGCTCCGATGACCTGTGTGTCATACTTTTCTTTGAGGGTGTTTCGCCATGAATCATCAATTCCTTCTGGATACATGATGGCTGTTACTGTATCACTTTGTTGTCCTCCATCTGCAAGGAGCAAAAAGCCGAGATCTGTGAACAGGTTCCGCACCCCATTGGCAAGAGTATGGCAGCGCTTCCAACGATTCTCAAGTCCTTCTTCTTCCAACTCCCGAAGAGCGGCAGCCCAACCCATTGCTAAGTTGATGGCAGGTGTCCATGGTGTTTGGTCATCATCTCCCTTCTTGAGTGCAGATACAAGATCGAGATAGTACACTGGATTTGAATCTCCTTGCTTGCGAATAGTTTCCAATCGTTCAATAAAGTGCTCGTTAATTGCAATAGCAGCAATACCACTTGGTCCAGCAGTGCATTTCTGAGCGCCCATGACAACCGCTTCTGCTCCCCATTCTGCTGGATGAACAGGTGCACCTCCAACGGATGTGATCCCATCGAGGATGAATGCTACGTTGTATTCCTTACACATTTGAGCTAATGATGCAGCATCTTGAGTAATCCCTGTGCTTGTTTCATTGTGACAGATGAGGACTGCTTCATATGTACCGCGGCCAAGTTGTTCTTCCAATTCCATGAAATCAAAACTTCGCCCCCAATCATATGCGATGTGCTTTACTTGGCAATATTGTTTGCAAATTTGAGCAACTCTCTCTCCGAATTTACCATTGGTTGGAACAAGGACTCGATCGTTTGGACGGAATCGATTTGCAATAACCATCTCCATTGCTGCAGTTCCACTTCCAGATACGGCTATGACTTTGTATCCATCCTCGCCGGACCATGATTGTGTTCCTCGAGTTCGTTCTGAGGGTGTAAGATTGAATGCAGTTCGTAATCCTGCGTTAAGGTCGGCCATTACGTCTCTAAATTCCGTTCCTCTCGCAGTCATAACAGGTGTGGCCATTGCCTGCAAACATGCATCACTCATTCGAACAGGGCCAGGGACAAGAAAACAGTCACCTTCGTGTGGCATGTTTGAATCCAGACGCGCTCGGTTTTTGAACAACATCTATGATTTTATCATTAGGAATGAATTTGCATGAATGCTATGTGCTAAAGAAGAGGAGTTCTAGGGAGACTCATGTTGCGGATTGGACTTGCTATGTTGCAAGGTGCGCGACATGAGCATGAAGAGGCTCTCTTGGCTTCTGCAATAGATTTAGGGCTTGAAATCGAAATCGTCTATCTCCGTACAGCAAAAGATGTTGATGAAACAATCGATGCACTTGTTCTTCCAGGTGGTGAATCAACAGCCATGCGAAAAGCATCAACCTCAGAAGGCTTGCTTGATGGAATCTACTCTTGGATGGATGATTTTACTGCCCGGCCAGTTCTAGGCACCTGTGCTGGAGCTATCCTTTTGGCCATGCCTGATGGTGCTCGTAATCCCTTCATTCAAGCAGGAATTTCACGAAATGCATGGGGTCGTCAACGACAATCCTTCGAAGCAGCAGTCGTCGTCGATTTACCTCTTCATGAATCATCAAATGTGAAGGTGGCTCGAACAGCGGATGAATTTGGGCACACGCCTTTAGCAGTGGATGGTCAAATCGATAATGATGGGTCTGCGTTATTTCCTGGTGTGTTTATCCGAGCGCCCCGTTTCGAATCCGAATCGGTAACGTGCGATGTCATCGCTCGATTTGGTGATGAAATCGTAGGTGTTATTGACGGCTCAAAGTGTGCTGTAACGTTCCATCCAGAACTTACTGGTGATCGGCGCTTCCACACTTGGCTTTTGCAACAAATAGTCAATCAGGGACCGACGAATTGAACAATAAGAGGCTTGGAGGACAACACATGGTCGTTCATCTTCCCATGATTTCAGAGGTTTTACCTGCTGAAGAAGGTGAAGCTGAGGGTTGCATACAATGCCAACAAGGTCGTAAACTCGTTCTATTCGTAACTGGTAAATGCCATTGGGGATGCGATTATTGCCCGCTTTCAGAGAATCGTAGAGAATCTCCTGACATGTTTGCAAACGAGCGTCGTTGCAACACATGGGATGAAGTCATCGAAGAAGCAAATGCAATGAAAGCAACAGGTACCGGTATCACTGGAGGCGATCCAATGCTCGATCCTGAGCGATCAGTAGAGGCTGTTAGTCAACTTAAGAAGGCCTTTGGACCTGAACATCATATTCACCTCTACACATCAATACCGTTCAAAGATGAATGGGTTGGAAAACTCGCCGATGCTGGTTTGGATGAACTGCGATTTCACTTACTTGATGGAACGACTCGTCAATATGAAGATGTAATACGGTCTGCTCACAAGTCAGGTATTAACGTTGGAATTGAATTGCCATGTGAACCCGATAAAGAAGCGTCTCTATTCTCACTCCTCGATCAACTTGCAGAACTCCCAATTCAATTCATCAATCTGAATGAACTAGAGATTACAACTGGAAATCAAGAGAATATGGATGTGCGTGGATTTAATCTTTCGAGTGGATTATCTGCTGCTGCTGAGGGTTCACTTGAACTTGGACTTCGCCTAAAGGAGGCTTCAAGAGACAAACCGTACCATCTCAAATTCTGTACAGCTTCATACAAGGATGCTGGGCAATTAAGAGCACGTTTCCGTCGTCGAGGTGAAGCAACACTACGACCCTATGAGCAATTGTCAGAAGATGATACGATTCTGTTTGGAGCGATTCCAACGGATCCATCCGATGCTCGAGATGATGTAGAAGAGCTACGTTCCACTCTCGCAATAGATTCAGCATGGCTTCGCTATGATGCTCAAACACAACGCATCGAAATGCCAGTGAGTGTTGCAGAAGAACTTGCAGATATTCTTTCAGTATCCGTACTTATGGTCGAAGTCCATCCTACTCATGAACGCCTTGAGGTCTCTGTTGTTCATTTGAATGAACATCGTTGATTTAGGAACAACTATATGATTGCGAATAGAAGATTCGCCATGAAGAAGATTGCCATTTTCCTTGCCTGCACAATGATGCTTGCTGGATGTACAGAATTATTGGATGACTCGACAGAAGCGACAACATATACAAATCAAGATTTAGATGGCGTGTATTACGGAGTCATGTTAAATCTACGTGTCGAAATGAATGCTGATGATTCCTATACGATCTTTTTCTTAGAGATGGAAGATTGTTACGATTCATTGGAGGAGGCTGAAGAATCGGTACAGGAATCAGAGCAATATGCATCTGGGAGTTTGATTATCCTTGACTTGTGTGTCTATGAGGAATTACCTGCCAGTGAGGAAGAGGATGTTGAGATGACAAGTATACTCTCTGAGCAATCTGGAGTGCCATATATTCATCTTAATGTAACCGGTATTAATGCTGTTTTCGTTTGCGATTCGGGCGATGTGATTGATAGCAGTTGGGTCAATGACGGAGTAGAGGATTGTGCAGGCGGTGAAGACGAAACAGAAGGTGCAGAAAATAACATCACTTCGAACGGTGTTGAAAACTTACTCAACCTTTACATTGCTGCAGATGGGAATGGAGCGGTTGTCTATAACGAGGCAATTTACTCAGAATTAGGGGCAATGACTTGTCTACTTTTGAGCGATGAGCCGCATATGGATTTAATGCAAGAGGCCACTGTATTGATGATTGCTTATGAGGAGGAAGGTGGGGAAATTGACGTAGATGATCCAACAACTCTTCCTTCTTCGGTGACTGACTTGTTCTCTTCACTTGATGCAAGTCTTTCGAACAGCATAGTGGGAACACTTGCACCAGGTTGTGGGGATTCCACCTTTGCAGATACGACTCTTACATTCTGGCTTTGGGCAACAAGTCTTGCTGAAGGAAATTCAGACGAAGGTCTTTCATTCTATGATTTCGAAGTATATGCTGCAGGCTCTGACTTTTCATCAGATTCAAATGAAACAATGGCATATGTAACAATGACTACAGGTAATGATTTGAACTGGGAGCGAGTAAACTTACAATTGTCAGTTAATGGAGGTGCTTACATGCAGTGTACAAATCCACAAGAAACTCTTGGAAATAGTTGCCACCTTTCAAATGACGACGGCGACACCATTTGGACTGTCGGTGAAAGCGTAACACTAAGCGAAGGATTTGACGACCTCTGCGATGGCTCTTCCGTTTGTGATATACAGATAAAAATAATCGATTTAATGAATGGAAACACCATCTATGAATCGAATTATGTATCAGTTGGAAATTGATGATTGAATCCATTAGATTCATTTGTATCCAGTATTTGGTTGAATTATGGGCCTACTCCAACAAGCTGATTGGGACGTTTTCAAGCGTTCTGAAACGTGGAAGGCTTTCGGTATAGCCGTGATTATGTTCGGCACAATCGCCTTTGCAGGGTTGACATTATTCGATAGTATTGATGACATCTTTGAGTCTGATGCAGACCCTGCACCTCTCCCTGATATCGTGTTCGACTCGTTGAATAGAACAGGTGTCGAATCAGTTATCGCAGATGAAAATGGTCTAATTAGCACCTCGTCTCTTCGAGGTGATGTGATTATTTTTGACATGATGGCTCATGATTGCTCAAATTGTCATTATGTCCAGGGACACATTGAGGAAAACATGGATGCTTGGGAGGCATTAGCCGAAGAGAATGGTGTTGGATTACATATTCTTGGATACGGCTCATGGTATGATGAATCTGTGAGTTATCTCAATGAATCAGGTGGTGAATATACGGTTCCGTTGTACCCAACAGGCTTTGGCTCAGAGCAGGCTGCAACTCTTGAGGATGGGAGTACTGCAGATCCAGTTCGACTATTCACAACCGCAGGTACTGGACAAATCCCTGTGGTAATGGTCATCGATGTTGAAGGTTACATCATTGAGAAACAAACCACAGGAACTCCAAGCAAAGGCTGGGGTGAATTCGATTCATCAGTTGAATCTGCATTGACTGGAAATGTTTCGATTACAATGTCGGATCGAATTGCTTGGGAAGAACCCTCAACGTCCTTTGTTGCAGTCTTTGTACTTGGAATGATTCTGTCCATTCTGGTTTACTTCTCACCATGTGCATTCCCTGTTTTACCAGGTTTCATTTCGTATTATCTCAGTCTCGGTGCACGAGAGGATGAACTGATTGAAGAGGGGAAACTGAAAACGAAGATGCCATCCTCATGGGTCATTGGAACACTCGCAGGATTAGGGATGTGGACATTCTTCATCCTCATTGGTCTGCTTGCTTTCGCAATGGGTGAAGCATTTGCTAAGTCTGGATTAATCCATATCATTGCGATTGGTATTGCATTACTTCTTGTGATTCTAGGTACAATTATGCTCCTTGGCATCACTTCCCATTTACTTGGATTCGTTCAAAAACTGGTTGATCGATGGTCAACAACTGAAATGGATGAAACCTTCACTCCTCGTAGAAACATGTATCTTTACGGTATTGGTTATGCTGCTGCATCCATCGATTGCACTGCAGCAGCAGTCCTTCCATTCGTGATTTTCCTTGGAACTCTTGGAACATCCGCAGTTATATCTGGTCTCAGTGGATTGATGATAGGCTTGCTGATTTTGATGATCATCGTGACGGTACTCGTTGGTCTCGGACGTCAAGTAATGATTAATTTCCTACGAAGAATGACTGGAATGATCAAACTTGTTGGCTCTTGGATGATGATCATGGCAGGTATTGGCTTGACAATCTATCTGACTCAGCCAGAAGTCGTTTCATCTGTATTTGCTTGAATCAATACACTTTCGAGTAGATGAAGTTCATCCCATTCGATGATTCGATCACCAATAATTGCGGCCTCTTCATGATCGTGTGTTACATGTATTGCTGGGATATTTTTGGACTTCAATGTCGCTCGAATCTCTGCTGCTAATTGTCGTCTCACGCTCAAGTCAAGGGATGATAATGGTTCATCGAGAAGCAGTAGTTCAGGGTTTGTTAGCAACGCTCTTGCAAGAACAACACGTTGAGATTCTCCACCAGAAAGTGTTTCTATTGATTGATTTTTCATCGTATAGATTCCCATGTCCTTCATGATTTCATCGACTTTTTCCATATCTCGGTGTTTCTTCTTTCTGTATGCGAAGAGTATGTTTCCGAGTACATCTTTGTGAGGGAATAAAACAGGTCGTTGGAAGAGCATGCCAATATTTCTTTCCTCAGGTTTGATTTGATTCAGGTTTCTTTCATTGAGGTGAATTGTTCCTTCATCGGGTTTTACAAAACCTGCAATTGCTCGTAGTAATGTTGTCTTTCCACATCCACTTGGTCCTAATATCACAAGAATCTCTCCTTCAGCCAATGTAAGATTGCATCGTTGGACAATGATATTTGTATCATAAGACAGTGTTAGTGATTGAATTTTGATTGTCATTAGAATCCTCCTCCTTGATGTTCTCTAAACCGTTCAGTGATGATAAAGAGAACAAATGTTACCATCATCAAGATGGAAGCAGTAGCCATGGCT
>NHFS02000008.1 GCA_002171315.2 Euryarchaeota archaeon TMED117
TGGATGTGAAGGAGTAACTCCTGCAGGAACAGAATGTGAAATCACTACAACTCTGTATGACCAATTCGGAAACATCATTCCATTGTCTGAAGCAGGTGCTTTGACCTACTCAGTCACCGATGGACTCTACAGCGAAGCTACGAATATGTACTTCGCTGACAATGTTGGAACCTGGCAACTCTCGTTAACAACTGGAATTGGATTGTCAGATTCAATCACGATTTCAACAGGTCATGGAGCCATGGATTCCCTTGAAATTGTTCCTTCAGCATGGGACTTAACCGCCGATGAAGTCATCTTCATGAATACTACAAGAATTGATATCCAAGGAAATAGACTACCGGTCTCTTTGCCTTTGGAAAATTGGACATTTGTAAGTGACGGTGCGGTGAATATCACATTCGATCATCCAGTCCAGTGGATTCCAACGGGTCTTGGTGGAAGAGTGATTACAGCACAGTATGAAACGATTTCAGCATCGATTACGGTGAATGTCACGAAGGGTGTAATGACCGGTATGGCACTGGTTGTTGACTCGGCTGATGCAAACGATCAATCTTACAGTTTAACAGCAGATGAAACACTGCAAGTAAAAGCAAAGGCAACGGATGCGAAAGGAAATCGATGGACAATTGATGTAAATTGGACCGTTTCTCATCCGAGTTGGAGCGACCAATCCGTCCTCTTGTACACTCTTTCAGATGAAACAGAATTCATGCCTCAGTTGGCTTCAGATATCCCATACATGATCTACGCAGAATACACTTCTGGAGATGTTGTGTTTAGCGAATCTGTTTCAGCAACAGTATCCGAGGGTATCTTGCAAATCTTTACGATGAATTCAATCGCTTCTACTGGAGATTCATCCACTGCGTACAACATAAGCGCAGATGAGCATGTGGATTTCTCCGTAAGTCTTAGTGACGGTGATCTCAATGCTTTGGATGCTTCAAGGCTGACTTGGTTGTTCGAAGATTTGAATTCAGGTTCTGTTGTTGATATGACTTCGTCTTTTGAAGCCGATGCATATCATTGGGAAGCAACAACTGTAGGTTCTTACAGAATTACAGCCTTCGTTGTCAATGCAGATGGTTTCAATTATTCAAAGCAAGTTGACCTCTCAGTATACCATGGTGTTGCGGTTTCGCTTGATCACGCTCTCGATACATTGAGTGAGGATGCAGGTGAATCGATTGACATTGCCATAACAGGTACGGATAGCGATGGAAATACCTTCCCACAAGATGTTGAATGGACAGAAGATGGTACGACTTCTTCTCGTATTGTTCCTCGTGCTGATGTCGGAGCCTACACCTATCAGGCATCTGTTGCTGGTGAACATGTGATGGTTTACTCCACTCCAGGTGCAACCAATACGTTCGATCTTTCAATACAACCACAAATGGTTGTTGCTTATCTTGAAGTTGCTTTGTCGAAAACCACAGTGGATCAACAAGCATCGATTGATATCACTGTTGAAGCTAAGGACATGTTCTACAACCCAATTCCTGTGCCAAGCAGTGCACGAGTTGATTCAACCGGCCGAGGAACTGTCAAGGAACTCGGTCCAGGGCAATGGCGAGTCACAACTCTCGACAGCGGCCCTCAAACAATCACAGTTACAGCAGGTCAGGTCAGTGAAAATCTCGAAATTGAGGTTACAGGAACCTTTGGTGGATTCTTTGCTGCAGGTGGTGTCCTTTACTACATAGGAGCCGTTCTTGTTGGCCTTATCGCTGTTGTATTACTTGTCTTGTTAGTTATGGCTCTGCGCTCAGGAAGAGATGATGATGACTGGGATGATGACTATGACGAAGACGAGGATGAGCCAGCCCCAGCACGTGGTCCAAGCGGCCCTGCCCCAGGAACAGGACCATCTGGACCTGCTCCAGGAACTGGTCCAAGCGGCCCAGGACCATCAGGCCCACCTCCGCAAGAGGAAGAGAAAGAAGATACAAGTTGGATGGTTGAACATCGAGTAGATGATGATGGAACTGAATGGGCTCAAAATGAAGATGAGACCTGGTATTACAGAGAGCCTGGTCAAACCGACTGGATCATTTGGGAAGATTAGGTGATTCGATGAATCCAAAACAGTCTGCATTTTTGCTATGCATTCTGTTGATGTTCGTTCCTTTAACAAGCCTTCCAGTTGCCGCAGCAGGACCTGCTGCACAGGTTGTAATCACGACACCGTCAACGTCGATTTCTTCAGACGGAGTTCTCCAGTTAGATGCAACAATCTATGATGCCTTGAACAATGTAGTTGAGGGGGAGATAACATGGTCTTCAACAAATGGTACGGTTGAAGAGGGTGGTCTTTTCTTCCCATGGTCTGCAGGTCAAGTCACAATACGTGCAGAGCATGCAGGATTCAATGATACTGTTGTTTTGACAGTTGAAGCCGGTTGGGGTCAATCAATTGAAATCAACACAACGACTTCTCCAAAAGCTAAGCAGCCATTCCAACTTCAAGCGAACCTTCTCGATTCTCATGGAAATCCTCGAAGTGGACAAGGTGTCGTGTGGAGTGTTGATGGAGAATATGTTGGGCAAGGGCAGCCTTTGTGGACTGCTCCAACACTCGGTCTCTATGAAGTCATTGCTCGATTCGATCAAATGGAACAACAAGTGACGATGGAAGCAATAGCAGGCGACCCGTTCGAATTTCTCTTCGAGGAAAACCTTGTGATACGAAGCGGATTTGGAGTCAAACTCAATCCGACACTTGTCGATTCTTTCGGACAAGAAATGAATGATACATTAGCAGGAATGAAAGCATGGACAGCAGAAAATGGAAGCATTACCTCGGAAGGTTATTTCTTTGCATCAGCACCTGGGTTCTGGAATATCAGTGTTCGAGCAGGGTCTGTGTTTGGTAATGGAACTATCCGTGTAATACCAGCAGATGCAGCAATCGTATCGATTCAAATTGTACCAGAACAAACAACCTACCAATCGGGAGAAGTCTATCGCCTAGATGCAGTACGTACCGATTCATCCGGATACACCTCTCCAGTACCAGTTCCAATTGTAAACTGGAGTGTTGGAAACGGAGCAGTTGCCCAAGTAGGAGACGAAGTCCATTGGACACCTGGAAAGGTGGGTTCCTTCACAATGGAAGTCGTTGATTCTGATATTGCTGCATCCAAGGTTGTATCCGTGATTCATGGTTCTGCTGTATCCACACAACTTGTAGCGAGTTTACCTCGATTGAGTGCAGGTTTACAAGTGGCTCTTGTCCATGAAGCGACGGATGCATTTGGAAATATATGGCAAGTCGATGGCAATATTAGCAAGAAAAGTAATGATCAATCAACAACAGAAATATTTTCTTCCTATGCTACATTTACTCCAAAACTGACTGAAGCGATTCATTTCTCAGCAACCTATTTTGATAATTCAACAGGTATCCTTCATCAAAGTGAATATCAGGAATTCGTTGAACCAGGCCGATTAGCTTTCATTATTTTACCAGAATCTGGGACAGAAGTAAAGGCTGATTCATATTTGCAATTTAATCCTACTTTTACAGATACTTATGGGAATACAATCGCATTTGTTGCAGTTAATTGGACCATTGACGGAGTTGACTCGACACTTGATTTGCTCATGTCAGATGGTAAGTGGTATCCTACAGAAATAGGAGAGCACGAGATTCGTGCCAATGCCGACGGTGTGTTTGCTGCAGTTCGAATCAATGTCATAACAGGTTCTGAGAATACTTTGGCTACAGATGCAGGAGATACATTGACGATTACAGCGGGTGTTCCAAGTGATCTCTATGTAGAGATTGTTGATGTTCATGGAAACGTTGCACCTGCTGAAGATGTGCAGTTAGTAGAATCAGGATTTATTTCGATTGAACCCTCCGATACTGGACGTGGATATTGGCAACTTGATGGAGTGGCTTCTGGAACATATGAGGTTGAACTCCAACAAGGTAATGCTTCAATTCTTCTTCCTTTGACAATTCTTCCAGGAAATCCCGTCCGTGTTCTCACCTCGATTAGTAACGAATCACTTAGTCAAGGTGAAGTCACCTTGCTCATGGTTTGGGCTGAGGACAGCCAAGGAAACAGAGTCGAAGTTGTTCCTGAGCAAACCAGCATCACTTGTTCATCTGGGAAAGCCAGTCACGTCAAGTCAGATACATGGGAAATAGAATTGGAAGAAGCAGGTACTGATCGTTCATGCACCGTTGCATGGAGTGGTCTTATCTCACAACAGTTCTATGACGTTGAATCTGTTTTGTTAGGTGGTGCACTCGGGTCGACAAATACCGCTATGTCAATTGGTCTTGTCTTCTTGTTGATGATTTTCGCAGTTCTTATCGTTCTCATTCGTCGAGGCAGTTCTAAGGAAGAAGAGTGGGACGAATATGATGATGAATACGAATATGAGGATGAATATGAGGATGATGAAGAAGACGATGAAACCTCTTCCGAATTGGCTGCTCCTACAGAAGAAGAGCCAATAACGCCTCCACAAATTACCTCTGGCGAATCAGCCCCAACAATAGAAGATGCTCTGCGACAAGAACTTGCAGTAAAAGCAACTCAGATTGGGGTCATGCAAGCTGCACCAGGAACCAATCAAGGTGAAACAGGTTGGTATGTTGATGCGAGCACTGAATTACAACAATGGAATGTTGGCTCAGATGGTTCTTGGTCTCGACTCCAGTGAATTTTTATCCCTTTTGTGGTGTTTATATGTGGATTGAAGAACATCGAAACTGGGAATCCGTAGATTATGCTCCACTGTTATCTGGTCATTTATTTCCACCAGAATTCATGTGGGGCGTTGCCACAGCTTCTCATCAAATTGAAGGTGGGAATACGAACAACTGGTCTGCATTCGAACCTCATTCTAAAAGCGGTCAACTGAGCGGTGATGCATGCGACCATTGGAACCGCAAGGAAGAAGATATTCAATTGATCAAGGATCTGAATGTCTCCCATTATCGATTCTCAATAGAATGGAGTCGGGTTGAGCCTCAACAAGGCATTTGGGATGAAGAAGCAATCCAGTGGTATTCTGACCTTGTAGACCAACTTCTTGCTAAAGGAATTCAACCCATGGCCACGCTTCACCATTTTACCCATCCTCTTTGGTGGAATGAGAAGGGGGCGTTTGAGAAAGAGGAGAATGTGGAAGATTGGATTCGATTTTCTGTCAAGATGTTTGAAGCCTTGAGCGACCGTGTGGATTGGTGGTGCACCATCAACGAACCTGCTGTCTTTGCAACGATGGGCTATGTTTTAGGAGAGTTTCCGCCAGGTGAACGTTCGTTTAAGAAAACAAAAATCGTATCCACAAATCTCATGATTGCTCATGCACGCTGTTATCGAACATTGAAAGGTCTAGAGCATGGTGAGCGAACACAAATCGGTTTAGTGAAAAACATCAATATTTTTGATCCATATCGGCGATGGAATCCCTTACACCGATTCCAAGCACGATTACTCGATGGAATGTTCAACCTCTGCTGGATAAAAGGACTCAAAACAGGACGATTCAAACCTCCCTCTGGTTTACGTTCAAAGAAAATTCCTGGCCTGAAAGGAAGCAGTGATTTCATTGGTGTCAATTACTATACGCATCTTCTTGCGACTCCATTCATGCCGACAAAAGTTGACATTGATCCACTCATACGTCCTTGGGAAGAGCGAACCGATTTCAGATATCCAATGTATGCGGAAGGATTACGACGAGCATTCGATATGGTGTCATGCCTAAATCTTCCAATCATTGTTACAGAAAATGGGGTCGCAGATGATGACGATGACATGCGTCCAGAACATATTCGGCGCCATTTACAGATCACGGGGGAAGCGATTGCTGATGGTATGGATATTCGTGGATTCTACCATTGGAGCCTCATGGATAATTTCGAGTGGGCGGAAGGTTATGATCAACGATTTGGCCTTTACCATGTCGACTTTGAAACGAAAAAGCGAACTCTAAAACAAAGTGGCGCTCTCTATTCAGAGATTGTTAAAGCCCACCGGATGCCACAGGTTGTCATCCTTGCTGGAGGATTAGGAACTCGTCTGGGAGAACAAACGAAGTCCGTTCCTAAATCCCTCATCGATGTTGCTGGTAAACCAATCCTTTCTCATATTCTCGACTGGGCTGAGAAACAAGGTTGCATGGAAGCATTGATTCTAACCGGTCATCTAGGAGAACAGTTCAATGATTTCCGTCACCAAGGAATGGCTCTAACCTTCCATCAGGAACTCGAACCACTTGGTACAGGAGGGGCTCTATGGAATGCTCGACATCTTCTCCAAGACCGATTTATTTTGCTCTGGGGTGATGATTTCCACCCGATCGATTATGGAGAATTGGTTGCTCATCATCAACAAACATCATCACCGCTAACACTTACTGTAACGACTGAACATGAACAAATGAATCTTCTTCATATCGATGGGAAAATCTCTCAATACGACAAGAGTGGGGACCAACCTGCCGAATTCAATGGTTATGAATCTGGAACGAGCATCGTCGAAAAGTCCGTTCTTCTTGACCATGGTAAAGAAGGTAAATGGAGTTGGGAAGAAACAATCTATCCTGAAATGTCAATGAAAGCTACAGCCTACCTCAATAATACCAAATTCTGGGATATGGGGACTCCTGAACGCTTAGCACGTTTAGAGGAATTCTTGAACGAAACCAGATTCTGAAGGCATGACATGGATTGCTTCAGGTAAAATGCCTTGATGTTCAACAAGAACCAAGATCATGCCTCCAAATCCTCCACCCATCATACGTGCTCCAAGAACACCTTGGGTATGTTGAAGTTCTGTGACGCGTTTATCCATGGCTTTCAAACTCACTCCAATACGTTGTAACGACTGATGAGAGGCATTCAGGAGTAATCCTAATTCTTTTGGAGATGCAGAAATCGCTTTAGAAACACGTTTATTTTCTTCTTCCACATGTCGGTTTTTCGTTTTATCATCGACTGAGGTGCGATAATCAACCTCTCCTAATTTTCTGTGTATTCCTGAATCAATAAGTTTGAAAATATGGTCTTTTGATAAGGCGTGTTGTGATGTAGTATGTTCTGCAAAATCGATGAGTGTGGCATGATTTGGTTTAGAAAACATCATGGCCATTTGATCGAGTAAACCGCACTCTGTTTTGAGGATTGCATGCTCAATTCGTTGCGCTTCCAGACATGCTTCCAATGCATCAATGTCCTTGTTTATGCACAGAACAATCGCCAGACAAAGGGCTGCTGATGAAGACATTCCTGAACCAATTGGAATATTACTTGTGACAGTTAGAGAAGCAGGCCATCCTTTTGCTTCTTTCCACAATGAGACGACAGTACTCTCACCTTCGAATCCTTCATCCATTGATGTTGCTTCAAGCCTAAGGCGTTGAGGTGCTGCAAATGCAAAGGAACGTCCCCCTGCGTAATCAGTATGCTCACCTATGATGTTGATACGTGCGGGAATTGAAGCAATTCGATGCATGCTTTTCCCGCCTTAATTGATGCGTTCTAAATCAAACCAAACGGGATAATGATCGGAAACATCTGAACTTGACATCTCTCTATCAACACCCCAACGTCCGAAGAAGCGTCCATCGATATCGCCAGTCATTACAACTCGATCATATGCACAATGGCTGTTTGAAGAATATGCAGTGTCTGCAGTATCGGGTACCACCCACAAATATTGGGGTTGACGAAGCGAAAGTTGATTCAATTCGTATGTCGAAGCATAACTGCAATCGGCATTGAAATCACCGAGGATAATGATATTCTCTTGAGTACGATTTTCAAGATAAGTTTCAACCACATTATGCAGAGCTGAAGTCTCGTTTACGGCTTCAGAGGGCTTTGTATGGACCGTGATAAATGTCATATTTTCTGTAATGGAGTTGTTTAGATTCATCATTCCAAAGTTTGCAATCAGCGGTTCGCGCTGGAAGGCATCTTCTTGAGAATCATTGTGCAACCATGCTTCATTTGGAACAAAGACTGATTCTCTGTAGTAAAAGGCATACTGTTCCTGCCCACCACTGTCATCTTCCTGAAGGCCTGAACGTTCACTCAAAACCATGGCATATGTCTCATTGCCATACTGATTAATTGCATCGAGAAAATCATAAGGAACGGTTGAATCAATGTCCTTGATTTCTTGCACTACCACCATATCATAACGATGAACAATTTCGACCAATTCTGCTACAACATCAGCTTTCCCCATCTTAGTTTCACCAAAGACTTTGATGTTGAATGTTGCAATGCGGGCAACATCTTCACGGGACAAAGATTCAGTTCGTGCATCCGCTCCATTGTCCTCTTCTTCAGATTCGATTTCAACCACAACAGTACGCCACAGTGGGCTTTCTTCTTGCTGAACCAATAATTGGATTGTGATGGGGAACAGCAACAATAGGGATACCAGCATAACCCCTTGAAGTGCGCCATCAAAACGACCCATACGGCGATGAAACAACTCTACATTATCAATATACAGCCCTCTATCAGCAGAATCCATAGGTTCTTGACGCGGTTGATTGTGGCGATAGCATGGCAGAAGAGATTACTCCCGAACAGGCACAAGAAATTGTTTCTATGCTAACGCAAGGGGGAGCAATGGAATCAATCAACACATCCCTTGCACTCGGTCTTCTCCCACTGGTTGAATCCATTGGAGATTACGAACTTCTCGATAAATTGGTTGAGCATGCAAGTGCGGTCGCAAAAGACGACGTGGAGAAGGGATGGGCTCGTTTTGAAATATTGAAGCGCAATCAAGGTTCAATCGATGATGTTGCTGAACTTGCTTACAATGCGGAATCGATTGAAAACGGTGAAGCATTAGCGGCAGCAGTCCTCCATCATCACGCTCTCATGCTTCTTTCAATTGATGAAATTGATGGGGCGCAGACATCGGTACGTCGCTCTCTGACACTAAGAGAGAAGTTAGAAGATAAGGAAGGAATCATCTTTGGACTGGCTGTCCTTTCCCGTTGTGCACGAGCAAATGAGGATTGGGAAACAGCGATTATCCATGACACGAGGCGACTCGAATTAGCAGTCAACAATCAAAATGACATCCTTCAGATGGAAGCAATGGCAGATGTTGCACATGCCCAAGCAAGTCTCGGTGAACTGGCAACCGCTTCTGAAATGTATCAGGAGAGTCTCGATCTTGCAAAGTCAATGGAAGACCCAGCAGGCCATCTTGTTGCGAGTTGGGGTTTGGCTGATCTTGCAGAAATAGAAACGCGTTTTGATGACGCACTGCTTCTTCTTTCCGATACAATGCATTTGTTTATGCAACTTGGAATTGAAACTCCAGAACTTCTAAAAAAGCGGTTACGTGCTTTGACAGATCTTGAGAAATAGGTCAAATGAGCGTCGAACTGGTTATGTCCTTTCAGAGTATGGCAAGAGCAGGTGAGAGGCATGGACCATGACATTTTCTTCTCAATCAGCCAAACTCCAGACCATGAAGGCCACATTCCTTCTGAAGAAACAATGCTAAAAAATTACTTTCAACAACTCAATCTGGCTGATGAACTTGGGTTCGGTGTGGGATGGATTGCACAATCCCATCTTTCAACAGAAACTCAGAAATCAAACAGCAAGCCAGTTGTTCCACATTGGAAAGGCGAGGTTGGACTCTGTACTGATTTTCCTCAACTTGCACTTGAATCCTTTAGTCAAACCAATTCAATCGAAATAGGCAGTGCGGTTGTATCAATTCTTGCTTCAGGTGGGCCTATTGCCCAAGCAGAGCGTATTGCAAATACGTTGCAACTTCTTGCTGTAAAAGGGGATACGAGAAAACTGCATGTTGGGTTCTCAGCGGGTCGATTTGAGTTTATGGCTAGGCCGTATGGCATCGTTCCAAGAACGCCTACTGAGGAAGCTGCTTGGCCAGCACTACGTGGGCAGATTTTCCTTGAGGCAAGCGAAATCTTCTTGAGACTCCTTAGAGGTGATGTGGTCCACTCAGATGATGTACGATCAACAGTGCTTACTCGAGACAACTTCCGCAGTGATGAAGATTGGGAAAAGGTACAGCATGCAAATGGTTCAGCAGACGATTCAATAACCATACAGCGTCGATATGTATTCGAAGATATTCGAATCGTTCCGAATAAATTTGACCGTAATCAATTGGTTTTAGTCGCAGGAACTCACGACCCGAAAGCACAGATTTTCGTCAATAATTTCCTTCCAGTTCGCGTGTTTAATTTATCTATTACTCAACCTGAAGTCATAGAAGCAACACATGACCGTATGCGTCAATGCTTCCACACTGATGGTGGTGAATGGAAGCGCTCCGATATGCCAAGAACAAGTTTTGTCTTCCTCAATGATGAGGCGGGATTGTCTTCAGAAGAGCAACGAACTGCAGCACATGCTGAAGCAGAGTTGTCTCTTAGCGCTTATTGGAATGCACTTGAAGGGACCATCGATCCGTCAAAAGTACAAAATGCAGCTCAAAATGCACTTATTGGAAATGTTGAAGATGTCGCTCAACAATTGGTCGAACGCTTCCATCCACAAGATAGAGTAATGGCGTGGTTTGATTTCTTTAATCACGATAGCGATCGTGTATGCAGAAACATGAAAGCATATATGGAAAAGGTCGCTCCGAGAGTCGAAGAACTTCTCAAGGACGGATGAACATGGGCATTCAACATCATTCACACTCTGCAGTAAAACCTGGGCAGCCAGGGAGCGGATTGTTTCCCAATTCACCTCTTGGTGAACAGGTCGAAGGTATTCCAACTGGAAGAGATGTTGATTGGGAGCCACTCGTTGATTATCGGCGGAATGGTGTGTCTGAAACGACGATTCATGGTGCGGTTGCCTGGGCGCATGGAGATGAAGTCATCCATTCATTTGGTGGAAACGTTCTCTGCTATGGTCGATCTATGATGAAGCCATTCATGCTCAAAGCATTTGTTGAAGAACTCAAATCCTTCTCTTGGGAACAAAAAGCGATTTCAGTAGCAAGTCATAATGGGGATACCGAACATGTAGCTGCTGCCCAATCGTTGCTATCTGAATCAGAATGGCCTCTTATGTTGACTCCATTGGATGTTCCTTTGATTCAATTTGGGCGTCAAGTCCGTCGTCCTCGACGCTGGTATCATACGTGCTCAGGAGAGCATTCAGCGATTCTTCGAGGTTGTCGAGAAAAGGGATGGAACCGAGCCGGATACACGCTTCCAAACCATCCTGTCTTTGAAGCGTATATGGAACAAATCCGTCGATTTCTCGGAGAAGATTGGACTCCACTACGTATTGCAAAGGACGGCTGTGGCTTACCGACTGTATCCAATACAGTTGCTGAATTAGCTCAGATATATGCTGGTCTTGTACGTGATAAAAATTCAGATTGGATATGGGAAGCCATGGTGCGGCACCCTGATCTTGTTGGTGGATTCAATCGACTTGATTCAACGATCCTCAAAGCAGGTGCTGGCTCTGTAATTGCTAAGGAGGGCGCAGATGGTTTACTCGGCCTTGCCATCGAACACCCAGATTATCCAAAAGGACTTGGAATTGTGATTAAAATTGCACATGGTTGGAATTCGCAAGCAACGTGGTATATCGCTCGTGCTGTCCTAGGTGTGTTGGGAATTGATCTCCGCAACCCATATCCGTTAAATCGACAAAAAGCATTCATTGTTCCAGGCATCGTTCCTGACAAGTATCACTCTCTCCTCGAAACAATACCTACATGGGATGAATGGGACCCTGATCAAGACCGCTGGATATACAACCCAGAGGTGAAGGAATGAATGTTCAGAATTTCATAGGGGGAGAATTTGTTGATGCTGTCGATCATACAACACTTGAGAATATTGCTCCCTCAACGGGGCAATTGATTGGAACCATTCCACGTTCGAAACAATCCGATGTCTATCGTGCAGTTGCTGCAGCACGCGTTGCACAGCATGAATGGGCTGAATTAACTCTCGATGATCGTGCAGATTGGCTCGAAGCCATTGCTGATGCTCTCGAATCTCGAAATGAAGAATTAGCACAAAGGGAATCTTTGGATACAGGAAAACCGCTCTCACTTGCCCAAAGGGTTGATGCAAAACGCTCAGTAGAGAATTTCCGTTTCTTTGCAGATTTTGCACGAGAACAAGAGGATATGGTTTTTGAAATGGATGATGCTACAAACATAGTGCACCGACGCCCAGTTGGCATTGTCGGTCTGATTACTCCATGGAATCTTCCGTTGTACCTCTTGAGTTGGAAAGTAGCGCCTGCTCTTCTCATGGGAAATGTTATCGTAGCAAAGCCCAGTGAATTAACTCCACTAACAGCTCATCTACTTGCAGAGGTTTGTCAGGAGATTGGATTGCCAGAGGGCGTGCTCAATATCGTGAATGGATATGGCCCAGAAGTGGGACAAGAGATTCTTGAGCATGAAGGCATCAAAGCGATTTCATTCACTGGAGGTACTGCTACAGGACGACATGTTGCTGCCACAGCAGCACCTATGTTCAAGAAATTATCACTTGAATTAGGTGGAAAAAATGCAACAATTGTCCTTGATGATGCTGAAATGAATCAAGCAGTCCAAGGAGCAATTCGCGCTGGGTTCACAAATTCTGGACAAGTCTGTCTTTGTGGTTCAAGAATTCTCGTTCATGAGTCCATTGCAGATGAATTTACACAACATCTTGTTGCTCAAGTTTCAGCAATGCAATGCGGTGATCCTAACAATCCGGAAACTCAAGTTGGCGCTTTGATCAGTATTCCTCATGTTGAGAAAGTAGAATCATACATCAATTTGGCAATTCAAGAAGGTGGAACTGTTCTAACAGGCGGGACAAGAGAAATGACTGGCCCTCCTGGCCCTACTCCACAAGGAGCCTTTCTTCGACCAACGTTGATTTCAGGCCTATCTCATCTTTCAAGAACTGCTCGCGAGGAAATATTTGGGCCTGTTGTAACCATTCATCGCTTCTCATCCGATGATGAAGCAATCGAGATGGCAAATGCAACTGATTACGGATTAGCAGGATCTATTTGGACAGGTGATACAGAACGTGGACATTCCATTGCTCAGAAAATAGACACTGGAATCGTTTGGATAAACACATGGCTGCATCGAGATTTACGAACTCCATTTGGGGGCGTAAAGCATTCTGGAGTCGGCCGTGAAGGTGGCCGCTGGAGTCTTGGTTTCTTCTCGGAACCACTCAATGTGTGCATCAAACATGATTAATTTCATGGCGAGACTTTGAAACGTTGAAGCCAATCGGAAACATGAGGGAGCCCTATGTCAATTCATGCAAATGCAACCAAGGTAACTACACATACCTTACAGGAAATGAAGCGTGTTAAAGAACCAATCACAATGCTGACTGCATACGATTATTCACTTGCCCGTCTGGTGGATGGAGCTGGTGTCGATGTCATTCTAGTTGGTGATTCAGCATCAAATGTAATGGCTGGACAAGTCACGACAGTACCAATGACGCTCGACCATATGATCTACCACGCTCAATGTGTTCAACGCGCAGTCGATCGAGCTCTTATCGTCGTTGATATGCCGTTTGGATCCTACCAAGGAAACTCTCGTCTCGCTCTTGATTCAGCAGTTCGAATCATGAAAGAAGCGGAAGGTCACGCAGTGAAATTAGAAGGTGGTTCCGAAATCGTTGAATCGATTGAACGTATTCTTACAGCCGGAATCCCAGTGATGGGCCACCTGGGTCTTACACCACAAAGTATCTACAAATTTGGAACCTATTCCGTTCGAGCAAAAGAAGACGAAGAGGCTGAGAAACTCATTGAAGATGCTAAATTGTTGGAAAAAGCAGGATGCTTTGCTATTGTTCTGGAAAAAATCCCTAAGGATTTAGCCCAACGAGTCCAACAAGAATTGAGCATTCCAGTCATTGGAATTGGAGCAGGACCGCATTGCGATGGTCAGGTACTTGTTCTCCATGATCTACTGGGAATCACAATGGATTTTTCTCCACGTTTCCTACGTCGTTATCTCAATCTTGCTGAAGATATTGATACAGCGATTCGGTCCTATTGTGATGATGTTCGTTCTGGCGACTTCCCGAATGAATCGGAATCCTATACTTCTTAATCAGAAGTAAATGTACGTTAGGACGCTTCCCCCAAAGGCTCCTATATTGACGCCCATCGAGTGCCACAGGCCATATCGGAACGGTGGAAACTCGAACTGGAGCCAAAACGAACTCAGCCAAAGCCAAGAGATTCCTGTTAGAAATACTCCACAATACAACGAGGATTGCTGTGGTAGAATCCAAAATATGGATAAAACGATTGCTAACAATACAAATCCAAATGCGTATTCCTTAGCTCGATTCATTTCTTGACCTACAAGGATTTTGTAAATGATTGGTGATAGAAGAAGGTAGATTATGAAGGATCCATGAATGGGGTTTGGAAACAAATTAATTTTCGGCATCACGATGATTTGCCATAGAGATCCGAAGAACATTCCAAGTAAAAGCGGAGCCATCATGTGCCGCAGCATGTCCTTGAAAATTTCACTTTCAGAAACAGGTGTTGAATGTTCTTCAACAAGATGAGTTGGCTCTGGTTCGTTGATTTCAACAGAATCTGTGATGTCCATTACCTCCTCTCCCATACACGATGCTTATCCTTTCCTCGTTTGAGTCTTGGCATCTGACAGCGATGCATCCATATGACGGAACTCATACCGATACTCATGGCGAAAGGTTCGATTGTAGCAGGCTGTCTTGCCCCACACCCTCCACATCTGGTATATGCTGAAAATCCTCCACAGAATGAACCAACCTCTGAAGGTGGCTGGGAACAATTACGTTGGGGATACGAACGCCTTCGAGAGTCTCTTTCTAAGATCGACCATGATGTACTCGTTTTGCTTTCACCTCATTGGCAAACATATGTCGGTACCCATTTCCTTGGCATCCCGCATTTTGAAGGATTATCAGTCGATCCTGTTTTCCCTAATTTGTTTCGGTACAGTTACGATATGAATATTGATGTGGAATTGAGTAAAGCGATTCATGACAAAGCAAAAGATTCGGGTCTTGCTGTTAAGATGATGGAGAATCCAGATTTCCGTGTCGATTATGGTACGATTACCACCGGTCACATGGTGAATCCAGCGTTTGACAAGCCGTTGGTTGTTATTTCTTCGAATCGTTCAACACACTACTATTCGGTTGAAGTCATGCAAGAAATGATGATGGAACTTGGACGAGTAACTCGAGAAGCGATTGAAGAAAGTGGCAAGAAGGCCGTAATTCTCGCTTCGAATTCTCTTTCACATCGTCATTTTACCACCGAATCCGAGGTTCCTGAAGATATGAGTAAAGAGCATATTGCCAGTCATGCAATGCACTTGTGGGATATGCGAATCATCGATTATATGCGAACAGGGCAAGCACAACGCATTCTTGATGAAATGCCAGAATTTACTGAACAAGCGATTGCTGAATCCGATGGTGGTGGATTGACGTGGCTTCTAAGCACGTTATCAGTACCTGACTATCCTGCTATCCTGCATGGTTATGGAACGATTATTGGAACAGGTAATGCCATTGTAGAGTGGCCTTGCCATGCAAACAAGGGTGATGCACAATGAACGGTTCTCTTGTTGGCTCGTATGTCGTGCCAGTTCATCCGCATCCACTTCTTGTCCCAGAACAGAACGAAGGTTGGAGTCGGCTTCGGGCTGCCTTTGATGAAGCAAGAGATGCAATCAAAGAAAGTGGTGCTGATCTTCTCATTATCTATTCGACAACTTGGCCGAGTATCATAGGTCATCAGATTCAAGCAGATCCAAATCCTCAATGGACGCTTGTTGATCAGGATTTTCATGACCTTGGATCTATGGAGTATTCATTCAATATCGATGCGGAATTTGCTGAAGCATGGAATGAAGCAAATCACAATCGTGGTCTCCAAAGCAGAACAGTTGCATATCACGGTTTTCCTATCGATGTAGGGTCTGTTGTTGCTCTTAAGCTCCTTAATCCAGACAATTCGATTCCTGCAGTTATCGTATCATCCAATGTTTATGCGAATAGATCTGAAACAACTGTTCTTGCTAAGGCATGTCTTGATGTCATCAAAGGGACTGGACGTAAAGCCGTGGCAGTTACGGCTATGTCAATGTCAAATAGGATGTTTACAGAATTCATAGACCCATCTGAAGACCGTATCCACTCGTTGAAGGATGATGAATGGAATCGTAAAGTCTTGGAATTCCTTGAAGAGGGTCGCCTCGAAGATGTGGCTCAATTGTCAAGAACAATTCATCAACAAATACGCGTTCAAAAAGTTGTGACATTCAAACCAATGTGGTGGCTTTCAGCAATGAATGATAATCGGAACAATCTCACAGGACGTGTCCTTGCTTATGAGGCGCTTCATGGAGCGGGTGGCGCTGTTATACAACTTAATCCAACCTCCTCTGGAAAGGGTGACAAGGAATACGATGAAGACGATGTTGAATACTACAAGGGAGAACGAAACGTTCTCGATGGAGGAGGGGATTCAATCGAAATCGAAGCACCATCTTCTTCATCGACAGGCCCTGCTCTATGGGAACCTCCAGAAGGAAAAGGCGCAGTAAATAGTGATGCTGCTCCTAAACCCGTTGGCATGTATCCCCATGCCCGTCAGGTCGGAGATTTGCTCTATCTCTCCGGGGTTGGCCCTCGCCAACCTGGAACGAATGCGATTCCAGGGGGCCCTATCCGTGATGATGAGGGGAACCCAATCGAATATGATATCAAAGCCCAAACACGAGCAGTTGTAGAAAACATTGCACGAATCTTAGAAGAAGCAGGTTCTTCGATGGACAAAATTGTCGATGTGACGTCCTTTTTAGTCGATATGGATCGTGATTTTGCAGGCTACAATGAGGTTTGGGCTGAAACTTTAGGCCATTATGGGCCAACAAGAACGACTCTAGCGATTCGTGCATTGCCAACACCTATTGCCGTTGAAATGAAAGTTATCGCTAAAATATAATTACCGAAATCCGGTAAGATGTATCGTAATTTAATGCAAGTAAATATATCCTGACTGCTCTTGAGGGCGTTTATACGACAATCTGCTGTCGGAAATCGGGAGATGAAAAGTATGGCTACGCCTTCAAGTTCGTCTAAAATAAATTCTCATGTGGAATCATTGCTCGAAAAAGTCCCAGATCGAATTAAAAAAACATTAACTCGGACAATAGGGCTCTCTGGCGTTGTTATCATTTCCCTCTCTGCAATGCTTCCTGGTATTTTCATCACACCAACCTTTGCTGCTGAAATCATGGGTCCTGGTATTTGGCTTGCTTTTCTTCTGGCAGCATCTGTGGTACTGCCTGCAGCGATTTCGAAGTCTGAATTAGCTTCAGGTATGCCATCAAGTGGAGGTTCTTACGTTTACATGGAACGGACATATGGACCTCTGATCGGTACAATAAGTGGTCTTGGCCTGTGGACATCCTTCCTCTTGAAATCAGCATTTGCATTGATTGGATTTTCTGCATATTTTGTTGTTGTTACAACATACTTTGACATCGAAATGGACATATTGGTTTTGTCCCTTAGTGCTCTTGTTCTCATCACAATAGTGAACATACTTGGCGTGAAAAAGGTAAAAGCGATACAAACACCTGTTGTCATAGCAACCGTTTCCCTTCTTCTCTTCATTTGTGCAGCAGCCTTTTTCGTCGATGATTTCGATGCAAGTCGGCCAATTGATGGAGCATTAGATGCCAGTGTTTGGTCTCTCGCAGAAGCATCAGCATTCGTGTTTGTTGCTTATGCAGGTGTCACCAAAGTAGCAGCGATTGGAGGGGAGGTGAAAAATCCAGAAAAGAATCTTCCCGCAGGCATTATGCTTTCACTTTTGATTGCAACCGTCTTGTACTCAGCAATTGCTTTCCTGATGATGGCAGCAATTCCTGGAGAGTGGTGGATTGTCGAAGGTAATGTTGTTGAAAATCCGATTTATGTCTTTGCAGAAGAAGTAGCAGGGACGAAATTTGGTATCTTTGCTGCGGTTTTATCAGTTCTGACAATGATCTCAATGGCTCTTGCCGGAATCCTCGCAGCATCTCGTTTCCTCTTTGCAATGTCCCGTGATAATCTTCTCCCACAAGCACTTGAAGAAGTCAATACACGATTCGAAACACCTCATTTTCCTATTCTAATTACGGGTGTTGCGATGGGTCTAGCAATTCTGTTCGTACCATTGAAGGATGTTGTTAAAGTTGCATCTGGATTTAAGATTATGATTTTCATAATGATCAATACTTGTGTCATTATCCTACGTCAAACCAGTAAAGAACACGATTGGAATCCCTCTTACAAAGGACCATTGTACCCTTTCATGCACATATGGGGCGTTGTTGCGGGAGCTTTCCTCTTGACATTCATTGGACAGAAGGCTTTCATCGGTGGAGGTGCAGCCATCCTCGTAGGTTCTGTCACATACTACCTTTACGGAAAGAAGCACGCATCTGTTTCAACGACACCGCTTAGCACATTCAAAAGTCAATTCAAATCCGCATCAAGATTAGAACACAATAAGAGACTTTCAGTGTTTCATGCAGCAGATTACGGAGGCAAGAACCACTTGACTTGTAGGGAATTCCAAAATGCTCTATCTGCATTAGGATTCAACTTTACTTCTGATGAATCAAGAGTTATTTTCCACGCTGTTGACTCAGATGAAAACGGAGTAATCGATATTGACGAATTCTTCAAAACCTTCGAAGTCATTGAAGAAGAGTGAATTCCTCATTCACTTAGATGCTTCTCAATCGACCGCCGTCAACAGGTATGGATACTCCACGTATTGCTCCGGCAGCAGGACTTGAGAGGAATGCAATAACAGATGCAGTTTCAAGTGGATCGATAAGCCTCTCAATTGGAACTTGACTCATCCAACCATCATGGATTGAATCCAGTGATTTTCCAGTTCGCTCATGAATGGATTGTGCCAAACTTCCTAATCGTTCAGTATCGGTGAAACCAGGCAATACGTTGTTGATTGTGATGCAAGGTGCAAGTTCTCTTGAAAGTGATTTAGCCCATGAAGCCATTGCTCCACGGAGTGTGTTCGAAACGCCAAGGTTAGGAATTGGTTCTCGAACGCTGGTGGATACGATTTGGATAATTCTTCCATATCCTTCAGATTCCATTGATGGAGCGAGCAGTTGAACAAGCGTATGGGCAGCATGCAAATGTCTACCAAATGGCTGAGTCAATTCTTCAACAGTGCTGTCAAGCAACGGTCCGCCTGGCGGTCCGGCTGCATTATTGATGAGGATATGGATTGGATTTTGTTCGAGTAATTGATTGATTTTACTCGAGATTCCATCAGTATCCTCCAGATCCATCACAAGGCTTTGATGGCTTCCATTACCGAGTGTCTTTAGTTCTTCAACAAGGTGATTGAGCTGGTCTTGATTACGAGCTGATACAATGACATTTGCTCCTGCTGCTGCCATAATACGAGCAGTTGCTGCACCAATTCCTCGACTTGCTCCACAAATCAAGGCAGTTTTTCCAGAGAGAGCGTTTGAGGCGAGTACTGCGTCAGCACCAAGGAGGTTCATGACCCGCCGAGGGTATTGTTGGTCTTAGTGGTTCTTGACTTACAACCAGTCAAGAATTGCATCTTGTTGCACAAGCCAATCATCACTTGCAGCATCAATAATGCTGTAATGGTCCCCTGGTAACCATACCTTTTGCACATGAGATCCTTTCGCATCCATTATTCTGGCATAGGTTTCACTTTGTTCGATTGGTACCTCTTCATCCTTCTCACCGTGAAGAAGAAGAACAGGTGATTCGGGAGGCAAATCGACAGGATTGAGCCTCCGCCAAATATCTTCATTGTTGTATGGTTCACAACCAATCCAGCGACGGATTGCATCTCCATCATCACTTAATTTTGAATCATCAGCTCCAAAAAGATCGGTTATTGGGGCTTGAGCAATCGCGAGCCAAGGTTTCCGCTCGGCTTTACTTGCCATCAATAAAGCGAGATGACCACCAGCAGAATGGCCCATGACCATGCTTCGAGTAATGTCAATTCCTGGGAGAAGAGCGAGTTGGCCCCATGCTCTTAGGACATCCGATATGGTGTCCATCCATACACCTTCATCTCCATGATCCCAACGTTTGAATTCAATGTTCCATGCTGCAACACCGGCATCGCTGAGCGCATTAGCAATCGGTTGCATCAATTCAAGCGAATACTCTTTTTTCCAGAACCCACCATGGATGAGCATGATGCATGGGACGCCATGATCGTTTTGGAAGGGAGATGGTTCATCAGGCATATGCAAGTCTGCATATTGCCACGCTTCAGCACCCCATTGCATTCGATCAACAGGCATCTTGGTCAACTCAGGGTGTTACTCGATGTCTGTCTCGTGGGAATAAGACAGTTTCACGTACGTTTCTTGAACCGGTCAATGCCATGAGAAGTCGTGCAACTCCAAGTCCCCAGCCAGCGTGTGGTGGCGCACCGAATCTGAATCCATCAGTATAGAAGGAGAATTCTTCCGGGTTGAGACCTTTCGAGCGAAGATTTTCCTCAAGAATCTCTACGTTATGCTCTCTTTGTCCACCACTTGTCATCTCATCACGTCCATAGTTCAAGTCAAATCCGCGACTGAGTTGTTCTCCAGTAGCCCCGACTTCACCAGGGATGTGATGGATGTAGAATGGTTTCATTTCCATTGGCCATCGAGGTAGGAAGTGGAATCCAGGGTATTTTGCTGCAATAATGTCGCAGTGAGATGAATCAATATCGTCTCCCCATGTAATGTCTTCTCCTGCATCTTGAATCATCTTAATGGCATCACAATATTCGATACGAGGGAATGGAACCGTAGGGATTTCAACTGAGATTGGTCCATCTCCCTGACTCTCTCTGTAGGCATTAATTGTATCAATATGCTCTTGATCCTTTTCTGCTACAGTCTTCCAAATGTGATGAATCATTCTTTCTTGAACACCCATGACGTCATCGTCATTCATCCAAGCGGCTTCAATATCGAATGAGATAAATTCATTCAAGTGACGATATGTGTCATGGTTTTCTGCGCGGAAAGCAGGGCCAATCTCAAAAACACGCTCCATTCCACCAAGAATGGTAAGTTGCTTGTACAACTGAGGACTCTGTGAAAGGAATGCAGGAGTATCGAAATACATCATTGGGAACAAGTTTGTTCCTCCTTCTGAAGCTGATGCGATTATCTTGGGGGTGTTGATTTCTTTGAACCCTTCTGTAATGAGGTGCTCACGGCCATATTGCAGTACCTTTGAGCGAAGAGTGAACATCGCATTTACGTGAGCACGACGAAGATCAAGGAAGCGATTGTCCAGACGGGTATCAAGCCCAATCGTCACTGAATCGGTAATGCCGAGTGGTAAAGGTGCATTTGCACGAGTCAAAACCACAACATCTGACGCTACAATTTCATAGGCTGGTGGAGGTGCTGTTTCGCCTTCCTTCAACTTTGGTGGGCGCTTTTGGGCTACGGTGCCTGTGAATTGTAATGTTGATTCACGGGTCATGCGTTGAACAAGATCGAGTTTTTCTTCGCCAATGATGTCGCCTTTCAAGAAGACTTGTGACGTTCCTGTTCCATCTCTCAGATCGACAAAACAGATGGCTCCTTTGCCTCTGTTGGCTTCCATAAATCCAGCGACTGTAACTTCTTGCCCAACAAGGTCTGCACCTTTTTGTTGAATTTCAGAGAGTGTGTGTGTCCGATATGCGGTGGGATGCCAGTCAGCCATGGGAAATCCTAGATGGTGCCGTACAAATAAGAATCGCTGTAAATCCATGCTCGTTTCATCATGGAAACCTTTGATAATGAGAATGCAGGCGGAAAGCCATGCAACAAGACATCTTTACTTCGGAGTCTGTGACCAGCGGTCACCCAGATAAGTTGTGCGATGCCATCTCTGATGCTATTGTCGATGCTTGTCTTGCACTCGATTCGAATGCTCGAGTAGCGGTTGAAACCTGTGTGAAAGGTATGGAAGACAAGAGCGTAATCATCCTTGCAGGCGAAGTCTCTCTCGATGCACCAGCTCCAAATTATGATGCTATAGCACGTCAAGCAGCAGCCAATATTGGCTATGATTCTCATGCTATTGGAATGGACGCTACAAATCCTGAATTGTGTGATGTTCTGGTCTATGTGACAACTCAATCTGCTTACATCAACCAAGGTGTCGATCGACAAACACTTGATTCCCAAGGAGCAGGCGATCAAGGACTTATGTTCGGTTTTGCTTGCACAGAAACTGAACAATACGAGGAGTTGAAAGGAAGATATTTCCCGCTTTCCGCAGCATTATCACAACGCCTTTCTCGAAGACTCACCACAGTTCGTGAAGAAATGATTCTACCATGGGCTCGACCTGATGGTAAATCTCAGGTTTCTGTAGCATACAACAGCGAAGGAGAAATTATTGGAGTCGATACAGTCATCGTTGCAATTCAACACGACAAATTTTTGAAAGACCAATTCGATGGTTCAGTAGAAAAAGAACTTCAATACGTTCGGGAACAAGTTCAGAAACACGTCGTTGAACATGTCATCCCATCAGAACTTCTCTCTTCGGACTATACGCTCGTCGTTAACGGAACTGGGCGATTCGCAGACCCAGGTGGTCCATACGCAGATGCTGGATTGACCGGGCGAAAGATCATCGTGGATACATACGGTGGAATGGGGCGTCATGGTGGAGGTGCTTTCAGTGGTAAAGATCCTTCAAAAGTTGACCGAAGTGCAGCATATGCGGCTCGATGGGCTGCTAAACATGTTGTTGCAGCAGGTTTAGCCACAAGATTTGAGATTCAACTCGCATATGTGATCGGTGTAGCTAAACCAGTCAGTTTAATGGTAGATTCCTTTGGAACAGGTACCGTTTCAGATTCAGAACTTGCCCGTCGTGTGCAGGAGACCTTTGATTTCAGACCCGCAGCAATTGCTAAGGATTTGGATTTACTTCGTCCAATTTACAAAGCGACATCTGCAGGTGGTCACTTTGGACGTCACCCAACAAACGAGGGGCATTTCCCTTGGGAACGCTTGGATTCTTCGCGAATTGAAAAACTAACTAATTTCTGAGGATTTTCAGACCCTAGTAGCCGATTCGCTCAAGTGCTAAAGGTGCCTCGCTTGAAGTGGTCCCATGTCAAAGACTCACTTCCGAGCCGTAGTTTTGGTCCTATTGATGCTTGCAGCAAGTGCTTCTCCGCTTGCTATTACAGCAAAAGCAGATCCAACGATCGTTCTCTCTGTAGATACGCCTCACATGATTCTTATTCCAGGTGAATCGGCCAACATCTCGCTTGTTATTGAAAATAATGGATCGTCTATTGAGACCTACTCCGTAGAATCTTCAACGGATGGTTTGTCGAATGTCTGGTCAGCAACACCAACTTCTGCAACCGTTTCCAACGTTTTACCGACATATAATGCATCAACAACCATCGTCGTGCATCTTGCAGAAACCGCAACACCTGCTGATAACGGAATGTTCACGCTGTTCGTAAACGAAACAGATGGAGTATCGTCATCTTCCATCGATGTCTATGTATCAGTTGCTATTGTCTATCATCCATCAATTGATGCAAATAGCGTTGGTGATAATGGACTACTCGCTATGCAACCGGGGCAATCTGTTGATTTAGATTTACCAATTTCAAACCTTGGCTCAGTTGCAGATTCATTCCTTCTTAGCGTTCAAGAAGAGCCAGACTTATCTGGCTGGTGGGCGAATTACACATCCAACAACACAGGTTCGAATACAACCACCTCTGTCCCATCTTGGTCAACATCCGTTAGCGACGTTCTTATCTTTGGAAATTCATATACTTCTCAGAACAATTTGAACTCAATGCTTGAAGAGATGCTGAGAAATGCTGGAAGTCCGAGCAATACATCTGCATACGCAACAGGAGGGCACACTCTTGCCGATCATTGGTTGGATGTGAACACTTCTTCGAGTGCTCAAAATCTATCGCTTGCATCAGGTGTTTGGGATACAGTTGTTTTGCAAGATCAGTCACAGATACCAGGATTTCTTCGTTCAAATTCTGATTGGAACGCAAGTAAAAACGGAAGTATTGACCTCGCAGATCGTGTTGACACAGAAGGCGGTTCAACTATGCTGATGATGACTTGGGGTCGTCGAAGTGGCGATCCAGCCAATCCGATCCTGTATTCAAATTACACTGTTATGCAAGACCGGCTTGAAGATGGTTACATCGACTACAGAGACAACATCACCTCGCAGACATCTGCAGACATCTACATCGCACCTGTTGGATTAGCATTCAAGCACATACATGATTCGATTATTGCAACCGGTGGCAATCCACAGTCTCCTACATCAACATTTTATGGCTTATACTCCGCAGATGGAAGCCATCCTTCAACCTCAGGTTCTTATCTTGCAGCATGCGTTCTCTTCTCCGCCCTTACAGGTGATTCACCAGTTGGATTGACAGACAATACCACAATGGATGCTGCACTGCGCCTAACATTGCAACAAACTGCCGCAGAAGTTGTCTTCAACGGTTCGTCCGAGTATGATTATCCGTGGGAAACATCGGGTGCAATTCAACCAATGAATCAACATTCAGGGTTCCCACAAGGTTGGGAAGTCCGATGGCTTGATGACCAAATCGAGAATCTCTCAGCTCAAGATCAAGAAACCTCAACACTGAGGATTTCGATACCTTCAGATGCACTTCCAGGTGCAACCGGTGTTCGCTTACATGCAGGTTCATTGATGGGCAATCTATCAACCTCAACGCTCATTGTAATCGATGTGCAAGCTACGTATGATTTGCAAGTTGATTTCCTTGCAAGTACTGATGACTTTATTCCCGGAGAACAGACAAATACAAACGTTTCAATCACAAATCTAGGTACGACTGAATCAACATATTCACACTCATTATCTGTGTTAAGCGGACCATGTACAGTCTCGTTGCTTGCAGCAGATACCACTCTGTCAGTCGATGAAGTTGCAAACATTCCATTTGCAGTCGATGTGGGGAGTAGCGGCAATGTAGGGGATGTGTGTTCAGTTCGTTTAATCAACACACTTTCCGAAGATTCCACAGTCTCTTTTGTTCGTGATTTCTCATTCGAAATCGATCGAAAGATAGACTTCACAGTACAGGGCCCTTCAGGAGCAGTACTTCTTACACCGGGTGTCGATGAAACCCTTGAGGTACGTGTCTTCAATACAGGGAGTGAAACGGAAACATTCTCGTTACAAATTGTAAGCAATTCATCATCACATATCACTCTGAATTTAGACACAGCGTCTTCAGTCACTGTTGCTTCTGGTCAATCGGCAACATGGACATTGACTGCAATGGCTGCTTCAGGGGCCCTTGGCCTCAATGAACGAGTTGTTTCCGTCATTCATGATTCTCTTCAATCACTCAACACAACATTACCATTTGACGTACAACCTGTTTCCGAATTGGAATTATCTGGCACCCTTGATGGCAGAATTGTCGTTCAACCAGGGCAATCTTCATCCATCGATATTGTTATCGAAAATACTGGGACATCCAACGTTTCCCTGAATACCTTCACAATTTCAGGCTTGCCTGGTGGAGTCAGTGCGGAATTAAGCGACGTATCCACGGTAACGATTGCATCTGGTGAATTCTATGTGGCTCAATTGAACATCACTGCCTCTGCAGCCTTGAATGCACGCACAGATTCATTGAGTATACGTCTCGTTTCAGACGCTCCCGATTCATTGCTTCCACTTGAATTACAAGTTATCGATCGGAGTTTAGCTCAACTTAATGCGAACACAAATCAAGCCATTGCTGGTCCTTCTACGATCACAAATGTCACGATTGAAGTAACCAATGTTGGTACGATGCAAGATACCTTCCTTCTTTCACTTGAATCTGGAGAATCTTCGACATACTTCGAACTTTCATTATCTCAGACATCTGTCGTGTTGGGTGTGGGTCAATCTGAAACGGTAGTCCTTGGAGTACGCGAATCATCAAGTGGCGCCCCGGAAACCGGACTTCCAATCAATATCAGAGTAACCTCTACGCTCGATTCTGAAGCAACTGATTTTGTCATCATCACCCTCTTCGCAATGGATGCAGGTGCTGATTTGACAATTCTTGCAGATGTTGATTCCTCCGAAGCAGGCGGTACAATCTCTGGTACTGTTTCAGTCACAAACACTGGTAACAGTGCTGACGAATTCTCCTTGAGTTCAGTAGGATTATCATGTAATCTTGCTCAGTCAGTGACACTTTCACCAGGAGCATCATCATCCCCTCTTCCATGGACGTGTGATGTGTCTGAGGATGCCTTAGCAGGGACAAACGCATTCAGCATTCGAGTCGTATCTTCCGCACGCTCTGATTATGTGTACAGTGAAGTTGCTACCTACAACGTAGAGGCAACGTGGGACTCCGCATCAGTTGTGTCGATTTCGGTCGATGCCATTTCACTCGATATCCCCTACATGGGTGGTTCTTCAACCACTGTGACTGTGACAAATCTTGCGAATATTGAGATCACTGGTCGTTTGGCTCTCCTTGGAGTAGGTGATGGAGTCTTTGATGTTCAATGGAATAATACTGCAGGGGAGGAGACTGATTTGTTCACACTGAGTCCAGGCGCTTCAGAGATCTTCGTCGTTCGACTTAATTCCCTTACCACCCAAGCAACATCAGCAGAACTGAAGGTTCGAGCATTGGTACAAGTCGACGGGAGCAGTGTTGACGCAGAGTCCCCGTTGATCGATGTAGATGTGGCAGGAAAAGCTCAACCTCCTGAAGGTGTTACCATTCTTGGTATCGAGATTGGAGGCGATACGACATTCAAGATTATGGCTGCAGGATACGTCTTGTTTGCCCTTGCTTTGCTTGTCATAAAATACAGAAAACCATCCTCTAAGGAAACCTCTGAAGAAGAGGATGATACTGAAGAGGAAGACGATGAGAAAGAGTATCCTCTTGGTCCAAACGAATGCCGAATGGATTCGAATCGAAGAATTAGTTGTCCTTCTTGTGAAGCAAGACTTGCAGTCCCTGGTGGAAATGATCCTCCATTCCGGTTTACATGTCCAACATGCGAGTCGAATATTCGAGTCGTCGAATATGGTGCAGCGCCTAAGTTCTGATTCAATTACGTCGTTGGGCTATCAACAAGAACGCAGTATGGCCGAATGGTCCGTTTACTGGGCGTACACCACCTCTACTTGCTTTGCCCCATTCCCTTTCGATAATTTCTCCAGCCCATTCAACATCCAATCCTGCTTCTTCACAGGCAATCCATGCTTTCTCCAGTTGGCTTGTCACTGGGCAGTAACAAGAGATTCGTGCTCCTACATTCAACAAAGGAGCTACGGCCTTAATGGCAGGGGGGTGTTCAGGTAAATCGAGAAGAATCGCATCAACAAACTTTGCGTGTTGCTGAATGTTCTCAACCACATCTTCAATTCGTCCATCAATGTGGCTGTGTTTTGGAAATTCAGCCATGCATTCAGAAATAGTCTTGAGATTTTCTAACCCAACACTTGCATGCTCTTCTCTCGGTTCAACTGTTATGAGATGGCCACTGGGTCCGATGACTCTTGCAAGATGCATCGATAGACCTCCAGAGCCAAGCCCAGCTTCGAGAACGACGTCGTTTGCGCCAATACCATGTCGTGCGATAAGAACACCAGCGTCTTTTGAACCAATTGTTTGGGCTCTGCGTTTCATACCTGCGATGAGTTCAGGCAATCTTGTAGGGAGGCGACGGAGAATTTTCGATCCCACATGTGTCTCTTCTCCATCTTTCAAGCTCGAGAATTCCTTGAATGGGTTAACGACACCAATGCCCTTGATTTTAATGGTATTATCGACCATGCTAACGATGTGAATCTTCCCGCTCTCTTCCATTAATGCAACAGATTCAGGGTCAGCCATAGCCAATCCTAGCGGTTGGAGAACATCAGTTTTTTCGATGAGATAAGTATTATTTTTCAATCGAAAGTTGTTATTTTGATACTTTAAATCCAATAATATCAAAACGCTTGACACTGACAAGAATGTAATAGAATTATATATGGTCTNCATGTGCGTATATTCATGAAACTTTCAATGCNGGCGATAGCGTTGTCAATTGTGNTATTATTTGTTGGTAGTGTTCTAACAGGTTTTGTTTCAAATCCAGTAGAGACCCAACCCACAATCCTTGAAGAACAAAAGACGGTAGAAGGCGCATCTCAAGCCACAAGCCCAGGNCACGTTGTGTTTGGACAATACATCTCGTCCGACAACTGTGGCCACTGTTCCAAGACTGGAGGTGGTTCTGATGCACACCACGCTGTAAAACAACTCCATCCGGATGAATATGTCTACCTCACTTACATGTCCGCTTCCTATGGAGACACAGACACAAGCCGTGCAGGAAACGTAGCTCCGTACAACTGGGCTTGGTCAACTGGAGGTGCTCCNGATGCTTATTTTGGTGATCGAACAGACAAGAACCAAGGTGGAGCCTCATCAAATTATGACACTTACGATAACCTCTTTTCTTCTGGAGGAGGGATGCACTCGAGCGTCAACGATTACGGAATGACTGCAGCAATCAGCCAATCTGGAAGTACCTATGACATCGATATCACCTACAGGTACACNGGTTCTGGATCTTCCGCTAGCAACATGAAACTTTACGCTGCCTTGGTCGACAAAGACTGCACTGGATACTCATATTCATCTGGAATACCTCACGGATACAATTGCTGGATGGCTTGGTTGACTGCTGGAGATACTTTCAAATCAAAGAACCAAGGTACTGGTAGTTCCTTCATTAGCGTTGCACCAACTGCAACATCGCAAACAGAATCTTGGTCGAGTGTACCATCCTCTGTTGTACCAGGCGGACTGAGTAAGGCCATTGTCATCGGCGTTCTGATGACAGGCAATCAAGTGTCTGCTGGAGGCACAAGTCCTCACGTTTACCACGCTATTGATTCAACAATGGGTCCAAAGATGGACCTGTCAATTCCGAGTTTCGCTGTTACTTCTCCAACTGCTGATTCCTACGTCCGTGGAGATGTCATTACACTCGATGCAACAATCGCAAACAGTGGTGACCTCGATTACACAAGCGGCGGTTCAGTCAAGTTCTATTACGTACTCAACGGNCAAAAGAACTACATTGGACAAAACACAGCGATCAACACGATTACAACAACAGGATCTTCGAGCACAATGACTGCACAACAATCATTCGACACATCCAATCTCCCTTCCAACTCNTGGAAGACCGTATTTGGCGTTGAACTCGATACAACCGGAGAAAGTGTAACATCGAATAATATNCGTACCACTGATTTAGAACACGATCGCCCACCAACCTCGAAATCACCCCAAGTTCTCGGAACGACTGATATCAGTCGTGGCAATTATTTCTCCGTCCTTGCTAAGGGTGACGCAAACGATAACGTGGACACCATCGATACAATGACGTTCGATGTTGAGATTTCCCCTGCTGGACAAAACCTCTGGACTGGTGAAATTGTCACAGGTGGTCAAAACATCCTCTACATGGGCTCCGCAAACGAAGGCAGAGAATATTCTCTCTTGCCGACAATGGAAATGCCTGCTGGAAAGTACGATCTTCGTTCAAGAGCCGTTGATGCTCGAGGTCAATTATCCTCATGGTCGCTCACAACTGGCGCTTTTGATTTGATGAATGCACCTCCTGGCATCACTCCAAACCAAGTCAGTCCAGTGCCTTGTGACATTTCAACAAAGGTCGACATGACTGGAATAATTGTTGATCCTGAGACGCCTTTGAATTCGTTGACAATTACAAGCAGTGATTCATCCTTTGTTGCATGGCACCCGTCAACAACAGAAGTTGAAGTCCTCTTCTCCTGGTCTCCAACGCAGGGTTGTCCTCTTGGACAGCAAGGCATTGAAATCAGCATGGACGATGGCGCAGATTATTCAGCACAAGGTCAACTCCCATATGGAACGCTTCTGTTCAATGTCCTCGAAAACGGACAGCCACGATGGCAAGCACTTCCGACACAAGTCGTTGATGAGGCCTCAATGGGCGTTTTCAGTCTACTTCCTTATCTCTCTGATACCGATGACGTAGGGAATTCAGTTTCAGCTTCAATGCTTCAACTTGAGATTGTAGGACTTTCAAACAACAATGTTTTCGATGTTTCTCTCGATGGAACCAACGTCGTCTTTGAAACAGTTGATGATGATGTTAACGGAGAAGTACTGGTTACACTCCGTGCAAGCGATGGTGAACAATTCGCNGACCAAGATTTNCTCATNAAGGTCAACCCNATTAACGATGCNCCACGCCTTGATCTAACNGGTCTNGAAGAAATNNCNCTGAAGATTGAGACACAACGAACAATTAATCTCATGGCANTTCTAACCGATGTNGATAACCCTGCNAATGAAGCATTTATCACNGTCACATCCGATGAACAAGGCGGTGCNAAGTANAATCCAATCGATGGAACAATGACACTNAATTTNAAGANATCAGGGATGCATNTCGTTACGATTAACACAATTGATCAATACGATACCAACACATACACAATGAANGTGGACGTATTCGATTCNTTCCCNCTCTTTGTAGCNAAGGAAAACGATGGCAGTGGCCATTTCTACGTGNACATGGAAGACACTTACATCGGCCAATATCCAACNGCAAACATGTTCATGACCGATTCTGCTCCAGTNTTCCAATCNATTACGACGACATGGAACATCTGCAATGATGAAACNGGAACNTGTGATGGTTTGTTTGAAGAAGAACTTGATATNACNCGATCNTTGGTTGGATGGAGNACAACACTNGACATTGAATCGATCTTTATGGAAGGAGAACTTGCACGTCCAAGNGGTTCAGTCTACAAGGATTATTATCAAATTACAGTTCGAGCAATCGATACAAATGGTGATGATTACAAGACANTANCAGGTGTGAAGTGGTATGTNCTNGAGGAAATGCCTGCGCCAGAAGATATGGATGATGAAATGCTTCAATCNCACATCGATTCNCTCAAATCTGAAATCGATGCTCTGAAGCTTCAAATCGACCAAGCCGAAGAAGGAGAGGACATGACTGCAGTTCANGAAACGCTNACTGCAAAAGAAACCTCATATTCAACCGCTTGTGAAGATCCNCGCTCTTCCTGCCCANTNGAGGGTNTTCAATCAGGAACTGGTGGAGACGNAACTGNAANTTCTGGAAATCTAATGTTGATTCTAGCAATCNTTGGTGGAGTTCTCNTCCTTGCAGTATCNGTAGGTCTACTCATGCGACGNAANGATGAAGACAAGGTCTTCGACAATGGTCCAGTTTGGCAAGACGGTGCTCTTCCGATTCATGACACTGTTGCGAACTCCATGTATGGAGGTGCAGCACCGCTGTTCCAACAACAGATGCCTCAGCCAATTGCTCAGCCACTACCTCAGCAGATGCCTCTACCAACACCTCAGCCAATTGCTCAGCCTATGCCAGTCCCACAAGTACCGGCAGGTCCACCATTNCCAGTAACAGGTCTNCCAGCAGGATGGACCATGGAGCAATGGCAATANTACGGCCAACAATACCTTGATACAATGCAATCTTGAGTCTTTTTCGACTCTATGGCGGATGCTAAAGTCCTAAAGGGGAGGAAGGTGAGGAAACATCATGGCAGATGACGATATTCCTATTGAGGACGTTACTGAAGACGACTCTGAAACGGTCACNATATGGGCTCCTGAGCCTTCTAATGGNNCCGANGGGGTTGTTTCGCTAAGCGTTGACAAGTGGATTGACTCTGTNAGTTTTGAAACGACAGAAGANGTTCCTATTCCAGACCGACTTGTNGATCAAGTCATTGGGCAAGAGGCTGGTTCAGTTGTTATTCGAAAAGCGGCTGAACAACGCCGTCACATGCTCATGATTGGAGACCCTGGTACAGGNAAATCCATGCTCGCACGCTCAATGACCGACNTGCTACCAAAGGATGCTCTTGAAGACGTTCTTGTCTATCCGAATGAGGACGATGAAAANGAACCCCGCGTTCGCTCAGTCCCAGCAGGCCGAGGNGATCGCATCGTNCGNGTACANAAAGAAGCCATACGAGANCAAAAAGAGAAAGCACAACGAATGCTTCTCATTGGATTCGGAGCAGTTGCTTTCTTACTGGTCATCGTAGCTATCCCATCAGGGGATATTCTTACCTTNCTCTTCGGTATGTTCTTGCTGATGTTNGGATATATGTTCATTCGTAGCCGACTTGGTTCAGGNGATGAAGGAAGAATTCCAAAGGTNCTNGTCAAGCATGAGATCGATGAACGNCCTCCNTTTGTNGATGCAACTGCTACNCTCTCAGGCTCACTTCTCGGTGATGTTCGTCACGATCCATTCCAATCTGGTGGAATGGAAACNCCAGCCCACGACCGTGTAGAGCCTGGTGCAATTCACAGAGCAAACAAAGGTGTTCTCTACATNGANGAAATCAATCTTCTTCGTCTAGAAGAACAACAAGCACTTCTCACAGCNATGCAAGAGCGTGCCTTCCCAATTTCNGGACGTAGCGAGCGCTCATCTGGNGCCTTGACCAAAACTGAACCAGTTCCATGCGACTTTATTCTCATCGCAGCAGGTAATCTCGATGCGATCCAGGGCATGCATCCTGCTCTTCGAAGCCGTATCCGTGGATATGGGTATGAGGTCTACGTCAACTCAGAGATGCCAGATACAAATCGTAACAGAAAGCGCTTGATTCGCTTTATNGCTCAAGAAGTTCGAAGAGATATCGGGAGCACGAGAGAGATTCCACANTTCGATAANANNGGTGTTGNTTTGATTCTTCGTGAAGCACAACGACGTGCTGGTCGAAGAGGNAAACTCTCCCTNCGCTTNCGTGAACTTGGTGGATTGGTTCGTATTGCTGGCGACTTGGCTGCAGAAGATGGNGCGCCTTATGTTACNGATGCTCACGTACTCGCAGCACGTTCGATTGCTAAACCGNTNGAACAACAAGTTGCTGACAGAATGATTGAACGCAGACANGANTACGCTCTTATCGTNAANTCTGGTAANAGAGTNGGGCGAGTAAATGGTTTGGCCGTCCTCGGTGCGAATTCAGGCCTTTCCGACTTCTCAGGNATTATGNTGCCAGTCGANGCNTTAGTGACNCCNTCACAAGGTGGCGGTGGNAAAATCCATGCAACCGGTGGACTCAGTGATCTTGCTAAAGAGAGCGTGACAAACGTTAGCGCCGTTATCAAGAAGTTGACTGGCAAAGATGTTTCTGATTACGACATTCACATCCAGTTTGTCGATACGCATGGCGTGGATGGTGATTCTGCTTCAATTACAATTGCAACGGCAATTATCTCAGCCCTTGAATCAATACCAATTCGTCAGGATTTAGCGATGACAGGTTCACTCTCCGTTCGAGGAGAGGTATTACCGATAGGTGGTGTAACGGCGAAGATAGAAGCTGCTGCTCGCTCTGGTGTAAAAACGGTCATCATTCCTCGCTCCAATATGCAAGACGTTCTTTTGGATGAGCAATTTGAAGGAAATGTGGAAGTTATCGCAGTTGATACACTCGATGAAGTCATGGAGCACGCATTGATTACTCACGACCAGAAGCAAAGTCTTGTTGATCGATTGGGTGCAGTCATTGATCGTCTAACACCTGATTTGTCTGGTCCTACAACTTCGATTTAATATCGTGGCTTTATCATCGAATTGATAGGTAGGGTTTCCTCGCATTAGGTATGGAAGAGCACGAAGGGCAACCCAATCGTGTTGACGCAAGCAAGGGAGCATTGTTTGTTCTCTTCCTTGTAACCATGATCGACATGATTGGATTTGGAATTGTCATTCCTTTTCTAACATACCTTGTTGAAGATTTAGCAGGAGAACAAGATGCCGCTTCCATCGGTATTTGGGTCGGCCTGCTCATGACATCGTATTCCGCTGCCCAGTTCCTCTTTTCTCCCATCTGGGGGGCACTCTCCGATCGCATTGGCCGCAGGCCTGTCCTCATGATTGGGCTTATCGGCAATACTGTGTTCTTCACAATGTTTGGTCTTGCAAATACTCTGGTTATGGCTCTCATAGCACGATTTCTTGCAGGTGTTTTCAATGGGAATATTGCTGTTGCTCGTGCTTACATCGGCGATGTTAGCAATCCTCAACAACTTGCAACTCGAATGGGTCTCATTGGTGCAGCTTTCGGTCTTGGATTTACAATAGGTCCATTCCTAGGTGGGGAGTTATCTGCTCCAGCAGAACGTTGGGATTTGTTTAGGGATACTATTTTTGAAACATACCCCTATCTCTTACCTTGTGTTCTCGCAAGTGTTCTATCAGTTGTCTCTCTTCTCTTCGCATTCAAATCCCTTCCCGAATCATTACCCGTGAATCGACGTGTCATCGATAAATCTCGTTCCTGGTCATCGACTATGAAGAATTCATTTCGAAATGTAAAGACGATGATTGGAACCAAACAAATCGGTTCAGTAATGTGGGTAACGTTTCTTTTCATGTTTGGTTTTACCATCATGCACGCAGTCTTCATTCTTTACACACAAATGGATCCTGCTTCTGGTGGATTAGGATTTAGTGAAGCAGAAAACGGTAGAATATTTGCTCTTATTGGGGTTCTAGGAATTTTTACTCAAGGTGGCTTGATCGGACCGCTTTCACGAAAATATGGGAGTGTTTTCATCCTTCGTTTTGGTGCGATTTTAACTGGAATTGGTCTTGTCTTGATTCCTTATTCAAGTGCAGATCATGTATGGTTGTGGCTCTTCCCCATTACGGGTTGTATTGCGATTGGTAATGGCCTCTTTCAACCCTCTTCAAGCACATTACTCACTGCAATTTCTCGACAAGAAGGATATGAGTTGGGAACTGTAATGGGGGCGCAAGAGTCCTTGTCATCCTTCGCTCGTATTCTCGGGCCACTCACTGGAGGATATGTGTGGACAAAGACCGTTGCTAGGAACGATTTTCTTGACTATCATACAGCGTTCCACCTCTGCGGGGTCATGATGTTGTGTGCATTCCTCTTATCCTTACGCATTTCATACCAACCTTCATGGAAGCAATCAGAAGAATAATTTTCATCACGTTAAATTCAAACGTGGGATGGTTGAGAGCCATGTATGGAGGACACTCTTTCCGTCTTTGATAACAATACATTCCATCGCCGTCTTGGTGGGTTGACATTTGCTGTCATATTACTGACAGTACTCACCATTTGGATGATTCAACTCGAAGGGGTCTTACAGCCATTTTTTATCGCTTTAGGAATTTATTTCGTTCTCAAGCCAGGTTCTGATTACCTTTCAAAAAATGGATTTCCTCTCGGATTATCTTATTTGACAATGGTTCTTTTGATGCTATTAGTCATCGTATCCGCTGGTTATGTTGCTTACGATCAAGCGAGTGATTTAGCGAACGATGACGATAAAATCGAAGAGTACAACAGTAAACTCAACAAGAGATGGCAGAAGATTAAGTCGGCTCCATTAGTGGGTGGTTCGATTACTGAATCTTTGAATTCAACCAACGGGACGTTGTCAGAAGACTTGGCAGAAATGGGTCTCTTGTCCAAAGATTCCCAAGTATCGGACTTAATTGGCGATGCAGTTGCAGGCGTAGGTGGACTTTTTGCAACGAGCCTTACAGTATCATTCTTCCTTATCTTCATCATCTTTGAAGCGAATTTACTTCCTGGAAGGATCGAAAGAGCATGGCCGGGTGGAGTCTCTGGTAAGGTACAAGATGTGCAAATTCAAATTCAAGAAAGCATCAACACCTATGTTGTCGTCAAGACAGGTGTAGGTGTCGGTACCGCTGTCATTACTGCGATTATTCTCTTCTCATTTGGGATCGATTTATGGTTTACGTGGGCTCTACTTACATTCATTTTCAACTACGTACCCTACATTGGTTCTCTTATTGCAACTATTCCTCCAATCATCCTTGGAATTGTAATCTTAGATTCGACCTTCCTGCTTGTTCTAATGACAGTATTACTGTTGGTTAATCAACAAGTTTGGGGGAACATTATCGAAACAAAGTGGGCAGGACGTGCTTTAGATCTCTCTCCAGTCTTGCTCCTTCTTGTTACAGCCTTTTCCTTCTGGGTATGGGGTATCATTGGCATGATTCTTGCCATACCATTTACCGTTATCATCAAGATTGTTCTCGAAAACATTGAGCCAACAAGACCGATTGCTATTCTGTTGTCAGAACGGGCACCATCGATCGATGAGGCTTGGAGAGAGGCAATGAAAGATGGTCGAATTTCGAACCATGAAAGCCGTTCACTTGAAGAAATACAACGCGTGTTGGGGCTTAGCGATAGGGAGATGGCTCGAGTGGGTGCAAAGCACGCAATAGAGCGTAGCCTGCGAAGAAACAGAATTACGCCTGAACAATACACATATGTTGAGGTGGCAACCGATATGCTCTCAGATGATAGCTACGGCCTGCAATTGAACAGTTTCAACATCGATTCTGGTAGGTTGACAAAGAGCAATCGTCTCGTTCTTGAACGGATTTTAGGTGCTCTCGAAGAAGAAGAGTGATCAAAGGATTTCTGTTAGAATCTTCTCAAGTTCTGTATTGATCATCAGGATGAGAGTTCCAAATTCTGGTGGAATGTTTGGATCTTCATAGAGTTCTTCAAGTTTTGATTGAGACATTGCAATTCGAACATCGAGTTTCTTCCCCTTGTTCAATAACCAATTGTCGCAAGTCTCTTTTGCTTGCTTACGAATATTCCGAGGGACCTTCGGGTCATCAATTTGGTTAATGACAGTCGCTACTTGCTGTAGTCGTGTTTCTACGTCCATAATGTCATCTCCACGGAAAACCGCTCTGCTCTTCTCTTGTTGTGGGCCGTCTTTAAGTTCATTGGCGACATGGACAATACAATGGATGTTGATTCAGACCTTATTCTTGGATGGACAAGACTTGGGGTTCTCATGGTTTGTATGGGCTGGGCAGCTTGGTTTGATCATAAAGATCGAAGAGTTTCTAATCAACACTGGATTGTTTGGGTCAAGCCAGTTATCTTCATTTGGTCACTTGATTTATTGATACAAGGGGCTCATTGGAGCATCTGGCTAACCGCCTCTGCAATCATTGCCTATGCAAGTGGTTCTGTCATAGGCCGGCCAACATTGAAAGATGCAAAAGCAGGAAATCGAATGGATCAGATGGTTCTTTCTTGGTATCTCATATCAATAATCGGACTCGTTGCAGGTGCAGTACATTTTTCCTCAAGCCATCCTCTCGATGTTCTCTTAGGGGATGTTACAGGTGATGCTGCTCTGTGGTGGTCCTACATAGGCGCTCTTTTCGTTCTCTTTGTCATCGATTTAGCATGGAGAATGCGCTTCATTCATGGGGGCGCAGATGCAAAGGCACTGATGTGGGTAACTCTCCTCTTCCCATCTTGGTCTGAATTGCCTGTTCATTCAGAGACGTATATGGATGAAGTAATTCTTCATCTTCCACCATCGCTTAGTTTACTGATTTGGGGTGGCTTATTCTTTTTACTCATTCCTTTCATTTTACTCGTCAGAAATCTTGCATCAGGAAACATCCGATCATTTTCTGATCTAAGCATGGCTTGGATTTCCTTATCAGTCCCTCTTTCGACTGCTCAAAATAGGCACGCTTGGATTCTTACTGATACAATGGAATTACCAAATGGAGATTTGAAAATTTATCATCGAAGGAGGGCTCCTCGCCAGTCCCCGTCAGAGGATGAGGTTCGAGCTCATATTGAAAAGTTGGAAAAAGAAGGGGTCAGAAATGTCTGGGTTAGTTTGAAACTGCCCTTGTTACTCTTCCTATGGCCAGCAATACTACCGTTGTGGTTGTTTGGAGATCCAATGGCACTGGTTCTCCCAGTGCTATTGCCTTGAGATCAAACGCCCTTTCGTTCCATGTTTTTGGGACGCAGTCCCTTGTAGCCACACTTACGGCAGCGTGTGGCTCGCCAAGCATTACGAGCATTACATTTCATGCAAATCTTAACTCGAAGCAAGCGCTCCTCTGCTTCAGGGAATCTAGCCATGACGTTGCGACCCACTTCCTCTATTTAATCGCAACCACCTAATCAGACAATACTGGATGCCATCTTTGAAACCCTATTGACCCATGCGAGTGTTATGCGCATTGTGAGGTTGCCTGGCATTCACCATGATGCGAATGCAACCCTTCTGATTGGTAAAAATTCGGCAATGTTGATTGATTCAGGTACTGCTTGGTATCAATTGTTGCAAGAAGAACGAATCAGAGGGCAGTTGGGAGAATCTATTTCCCTGAGTAAAATCATTTTGACATCAAGGAGATATCCTTTCAGCGGAGGTGCAAAAGCCCTCTCTGAATCATTTGGAATACCCGTTTTCATTCATGAGACTGCTCAATTATCGCTTGAAAGTGGTGACTTTTTCACGACATGGGCAAATCGGTATGATTCTGATATGCCCGTTTTATCCACTTCAGCAATCAATTTTTCAGAAGCACTCCGCTTAGATGATTCCCTTATCGAACTGCTTGAAACTCCAGGTCCGAGTTCGGATAATATTTCTGTTCACATTCCTTCTGCAAAGACGATCATAGCAGGGGCACTCTTCCCGCGAGCAGATCGTCCTCTTCGATGGGATGTACCGACAGGTAACCTCATTCAAGGAATTGAGAGTTTACGATTGATCCAATCCCTACGTCCTGTGAAATTAGTTCCAATGCATGGTCCAATTTTGCAAGGTGAAGAACATATTTTCTCCACCATTGAACGTCATTGTGAAGCTTTGGAGAGTATTGTGACGAATGATGGAGTTGCACCGAGGGCATGGCCTCGTTCAGCACCAACATCGTTGTGGTGTGAACCAGTTCCTTCCTGGCCGAGAACAGAGAAAGAACAAACTGACTAATCATACCCCTGCCATTAATCGGATTTGAGATTCGGCTTGTTTTCTTTGCTCGTCGAGTTTCTGTCTTTCTTTGAGTCTACGTAGCATGGTATTTTCTCCAAAAGATGTGGATGCGTCATACGATTGTTGCAGAAGTCCATTTCGTTCAAATGTGCACTGTTCCCATCCAGATTGAATGCGTATTGAATTCCTTTCACTTCGTATTGAGGAGATTGATCTGTTGGTTTCAAACAAGAGATGCGGTTGTGAAGCGTCACTATATTGCCATATCTTCCCATCTGCATCAGCAATCAAAAGAGCGAGTTCCTCCTCAGAATCTAAACACATTGCTCTCAAAGCAGAATCACTTATTGAGACACTCTTTTCTAGTGTTAGGTTGGGTACTGCAAGAATATGGAGTTGACCTTTTCCATCGCCAACAAACATTTTTTCTACATTACCATCATCATTTTGCATTCCTAGAATAACAGTAGCAATACAATGAAGTTGGAGTGTTCTTCTATTCTGTTTGGTTTCCCAAACAATCATTCCATCATCCATTGCAATGCAAGTTCCTTGGTTCGTGACGAGACTTCGAACGGGTGTTCTTTGGTTGCGCATACCTTGCTACTGAGTGCAGACGGTATTGTTGCTTTATGATAGGTGTAAGTGAAAAGTGAAAGTGAACATCAATACATGTCATCATTCTTATTTTCCTTCTTCCAAGTTCTATAACAGGATTTGCAAACGCGTACTCGTCCCTTGGTGGCGGTGAAGCTTCCACTTCCCCACATTTCTGTAGCATCATCAAACGATAATGAACGCCCGCCTAACTTTTTATCAGCCCATTTATCACAAGATTTGACAGCGCACGGGGTTTCACCGACATTCTTCTTTGCTTTCGCTTTGTCATCTTTACCAGAGTCGGCCTTGGTCTTGCGTGCACGTGCTTTGAAGCCCATGCTTGACCCTATGATTGCCTATTCATCAACTTTAGGTTCTTATTGTTGGGAACCTTTGCTTAGTTGAGCCAGCAATCCCTCTATCAGGCGTAGCAAACCTCGAAGGGTAACTTCGGATACATTTGCAATTGAACAGATGTCTGATTGTGTTCTTGGAGATCCGGATTCATTTGCTGCTTTGTAAATCAATGCAGCAGCAACGCCCATTGGTTTCTTACCTTGCCAGACATCTTCATGTGGCTTAATCAATGACCAAAGATGCAAAACCTGTGTCCTCAATGGAGGGGGGAGTTCTAACTTGGACATAAATGGGTCAAAGTACTGGTCTGGTGAACTGATTGAGTGCATGTTGAGCATTCTTGATACTTGTCGAATCAGGCGTGATAGTTCTTTTTCTTCGATACTAAACTGTTCAGCAACGTCTGGGATTTGGCGTGGCATATTCTCTTCTCGTGCAACAAGGTATGTGCATGCAGCGGATACGCCTGCAATTGATCTCCCTGTTACGTAGCCTTTGTCTGAAAGACGTCGATACAATCGAGCCGCTTCTTCTTGGAGAGCCCTTGGCAATTGAGAGCGATCCCGGATGAATTGATTTGCTTTTACGAGATTTCTTTCACGGCTCTTTCGAGTTTTCGAACGTTCATCAATGATTCTTCTTCTTCGCCATTCTCTGCGACTTTGGCTCGAGATGCCCAATCGGCTTGCGGAGCCTGAGTTTAGATCCTTGATGTCAATCGTTGTATTCAACCCCTTGTCGGCAAGTGTGTATGTCATAGGAGCGCCTACTCGAGAACGATCTTCGCCCTTGTCTCTTTTTGTCCATTCCGCTCCTGGATCAGGTACATTTTCTTCTACGACAAGACCGCAGCTGTTGCATGTGACCTCGCCTCTTGAAATGTCCAGACTCCAGTCGACGGCTCCGCATTCTTCACAGGGACTTGTGTGCCCTTCGAGAACTCTTCTTTCTTGATTGGTATTGTTTCGCCTGTTGTTTCCGTAACTTGCACTCATCTTCTCAACCTCGGGTTTACTAATTGTCTAGCGGGATATATAAATGTTTGTATAACATGTTTCAGGAAGTATGTCTCGTAACGTCCTTTTTTTGACAGGAGGACAAACTTTCTTTGCCAGTAGTAGGAAGATTGAACGACAGTATATGAACATGTGTTCAAAATACCCATAATGTCCCAAACCACTTGACAAATTCAGAGGGCATAGTTCAAGGACGTTCTTGAGTGACATGAGTTTGATTGACATGCCAACAACCGTAATATTAGGAGCGCAATGGGGCGATGAAGGGAAAGGGAAACTCGTCGATAGACTTGCGGAACAGGCGTCCTGGGTTGCACGCTTTCAAGGCGGTAACAACGCAGGCCATACCGTGGTCATAGGCGATCGTGTACTCAAGTTCCATCTCCTTC
>NHFS02000042.1 GCA_002171315.2 Euryarchaeota archaeon TMED117
GCTCTAACCGACTAAGCCACCCGCGCAAGGGCAACTCTGCGACCTACAACCCTGTCATAAGAATGACGGTCGTTTGCAAATCACTCTTCGTCAAAATTTGGATCGTTAATTGCGATGTATGAAGGCAACTGCAAGACTCGATCAAAGGTTCGCGAGAGAACAATCTCGTCGAGGCGCTCACGAGTTCTTGCGAACGCCGTGATTGGAATTTTGATTTCTGCGCCGATTCCATATTGCTTTTGAGCATGGAGTCGAGTTCGGACTGTGAATCCCTTGTATGTACGCTTTACTTTGACCATGTCGGTGATGACGCCAACTTCTCTGCCTTGGTTGTCAAGAACAGCTCTGTCAAGCATTTCATCTGGTGCGTAGAGTTTCTCATCAACACGGATGGTGTTTCTCCATCTTCGTTGTAGTTCTCGCATAGACTTTGACAACTTTACGGTGCCATCGTTTTGTATGCTGTGCACTAATTCCTTTGGTAAAGGTGCTAGTTCCGCAGGCTTACGCATGTATTCGTCTGCGACATCTGTCTCAACTTGGATCCGCATCGATTGGACGCGTGCCTCGTTAGGATGGTGTCGTTCACCAACAATTGTTCCTACCTTTTTGTCGTTCACATATACATCCCGGTGTACTAATTCCTGGATGTTGTATTCTTTATCTGCCATATTTTTCCCATCTCCTCGGGACTTGCCCGGTTATCCTTGGTTGAACCGACCCGCCTATTATACTCTTCGACTACAATAATCAAATTTTCAATTGGAATTTTGATTTATAGAACGTTCAACCCAATTGGGAGAGCGAATAAATTTTGTTTTTTGAATGTCGTATAATTATCAAAATATACTGGGATTTCATTTTGTAAACTTTCCAATTTCAATTGGATTGGTTTTAGTAAAATGCGATTTCGAGATCAGGGGCTGTTTGTCATGAAAAAACCGAAAATAGAGTAAATTCCAATTGAAATTTTCTACTTTACAGTGTAGAGGCTAGGTCTTGGTTCCCAAGATAGAGTTGTTGAAACAGGCTACAGGGCTATGTTCAAAGGAGGTCTTTGACACCCTCATACCATGGCGGATAATTATCTCACCATACTTCAGCACCTCCGAGATATGAGTGGAGCTCAGGAAACCGTGGGACTCGATGATGAAACGATTGCCCGATTCTGCTCTTCCGATGCCCAACTTGTTCAAGCGATCAACGAAGCAAGCGAAGCGCACAAGCGTTTAGTCGAAGAGTTTGGAATGGACGTTATGAGTCTTCCAGAATCAGAACTTATTCCACACCTTCAGGAAGACTACGTTAACTTCTATGCACCGGCTACAGTGAATCCATACATCCCTATTGCAGGACGAGGGCCTTGGCTGGTAACTTCCAGCGGAGCAGTTCTTCACGATAATGGCGGATACGGTATGCTTGGAAGCGGTCATGGACCCGATTCTATCATCAAAGCAATGTCACAGAATTGGGTTATGGCCAACGTAATGACGCCTTCATTCTCACAAAAGCGCCTTGGCGACCGTCTGCGCAAGGAACTTGGGCATGCCCGTGGCCACTGTCCCTTTGATCGATTCATCTGCATGAACAGTGGTTCTGAATCTGTTACTGTGAGTCTACGTATTGCTGATGTCAATGCAAAGAGCATGACAGATCCAGGTGGTCGCCATGAAGGAAAGCCGATCAAACTCCTCGCTGTTGAACGTGCATTCCATGGAAGAACAGGCAGGCCGGCTCAAATTTCACACTCTTGCATGTCCAGTTACAAGAAGAATCTCGCAAGTTTTAGAGATATGGATAATCTTCTGCTCGTACCAGCAAACGATATCCCTGCATTACAAGCCATGTTTAAGCGTGCAGACGATGAAGGATTCTTTATTGAAATGATGGCTTTAGAGCCTGTTCAAGGAGAAGGAAGTCCAGGACGCTGTGTTGATAGAGCATTCTACGATGAAGCTCGACGACTAACAAACGAACATGGATCGATGCTCATGGTCGATTCAGTACAAGCAGGTTTGAGAGGGCAAGGATGTCTTTCTGTTGTTGATTATGAAGGGTTTGAAGATGCTGAAGCGCCTGATCTTGAAGCATGGTCGAAAGCACTCAATGCTGGACAATTCCCATTGTCTGTACTTGGAATGAACAAGCGTGCTAGTGAACTGTATGTTGTTGGAATCTATGGGAACACCATGACAACCAATCCACGTGCACTCGAAACTGCTGTTGCAGTTCTTGACCACATTACCCCAGAACTTCGTACTAATATTCGNGNACGAGGTGCAGAAATGGTTGAAAAACTCAAAGAATTGCAAAAGCAGTATCCAAATGAAATCCTAGAAGTTCAAGGCACAGGGTTATTGGTTTGTGCAGAACTTGATCCAGAACGTCTTCAAGTCGTTGGATTCGATATGGTTGAAGTCTGGTGCCGAAAGCATGGACTTGGTGTTATTCATGGCGGTGTTAATGCTCTGCGATACACGCCAAATTTCAACATAACTTCAGAGGAAGTCGATCTGGTTGTTGACATTACACGACAAGCAATCGAAGCGTTCCTTTGAGTGAGAACAATGCGACGAATACGGATTCAACATCTGGAAGGTTCTGTTGCTCAATCGTTTGTTGAACGTTTGCTCATGTTCGAGTCCACAGTTTGCATCGATGCATCTTACGTTGAATCCTACTCGCAGAGNTATGCAGCGATTCTTTCAACAGGCCTCTCTTCTATCGAAGCCTCAACAGATGCAGATGTTTGTTTCTCATTTTTCAATAAAGAGAACACTGTAACTATTGAATCTGAAGGATCCTGTTCGCATATACGATTGCATGACGTTCTTCCAACGGGTCCAAACAATGGCCTGAACCATCCGTTTCTTGAACAATTATGGAATCAAAAAGAATCCTTGCATCAAGCAACTGGTATGCATTATTGGGTTTCAGAATCGGATGTTGTCGAAGCATTAGTTCGTATAGCATTGCATTCTCCAACACTACCAGAAACAGTGGATATTGCAGGACGCAGGGGATGGGCTGCTCAGCAAACNATCGATGAATTTTCGATGCTTTGGCAACGAACCCAAGCAGGAACAAAGGGAACATTCACAGCTTCTCTCCTCGATCAACCGCCTTCTCCAAAGATCAGTGTTGTTCCGATTCAGGATGTTGTCGAACATGAACGACCTCCACTTGGAGCACTGCATGATGTATTGATGCAATGCGATGAGCAAGGATGGCAACCTACCAGTCCGTTGAGAACTGGACTCATGCTGTACTTAGCTGGCCGAATCAACGATTGAATATGTCACTTCCAAGAAGTGGAAGCAAAACGCTTGCATCGCCTTCAACACACATATGAGGTGCTTCTGGACGCATTTTACCCCAACTGATTGCTTCACGAAGTCGAGCACCAGACAGGCTTCCATCGTGTTCGGGTGCAGTTGTGATGTAAACAGCTGAGTCGAGACCACCTCGGTATTGATTCCACCAAATGACGTGATGCTTCGAGATGCCTCCACCAACCATGAGCGCGTTGGATGTTTCAACATCCCACGTAAGGTCAGACATGACTTGCTCNTCTGCNAGTGTNTCGATATGGAAATCACGATGACGTTGACGGAACATGAACAATTGTGCACCNATNGANCCGTCNGTNATGCCNGGNATACAGACTGGNATTTGATTCTTCCAAGCCCAATAGATGAGAGAGTTTGGTGTTCCNATNCGCTTTCCNAGTTCCCATACAAGATGAATNGANCCNAAGCCNATCCATGCATCAGCNCCNGTCTTGCCNGTTTCCTTNANTCGNTCNTGATAGATTTCTTCNAGNGCNGGCATAACAACNGCTTCNATNATTTCTCCATAGGATGAATTTGGAACAATGACNTTNCCNANACGCATNANNGAATGNTCNCCAAGTTCAATATCATCGAGNTCGAANGCNCCNTGATANTANTCCTTGTAGGAACGAGCGATATCNTGATCNAGNGTTCCACANGTGGTTGAAAGGACATTGAACATCTTGGTCTTNACNGCNTCAANAAAGAANGAACGTGTACCNGTAGCNCANAGACATGCAGGGAATGAAAGCCAATTGGTNACTTTNCTNNNATCACCATCAACAGCNTCNGATTGTTNNNTCATATCNANAAGAATATCTCGAGCAGTAGAGAGTTTTGTTGCAGTAAAACCGCCTGCTTGTGCCATCTGATCGATAAGAGACGTGGTTTGAGTTGCTTTGGAAAAATCGTAATCCTGAACGGGGATATCGAATTCGTCTGGGTCAATCGCCATACCTTGTCGCCTGCGTTTCCCTTCATCAACCTTTCATGAAGATTGGAGAGGTAATGGGATCTCTAAATGTTCGAGTAAACGCTCGACTGAGCGTAAGGTACCATGGACAGATGGATGAGTGGTGTGGTCTCCGATGTAATAGACATCATCATGAACCAAATCCAGACGTTCTCTACCTTTTCCAGTAACAGATCCCGATGGAAGTGCATAATCGACGTGTGTTGTTCCTATGAGTTTCCATGAGGATGTATCTTGGCCAAACCATTGTTCAAGTTCTTCATGAATGGCCTTCTGAACAGTCTTCTTTCGATGTTCAGATGCGATTTCACCAACCACGGTTGCAACAACGAGATGCTTGCTTGAAGGATGCAACAGTGTGGGTACGTGGACGTGGAGGATATTCTGCCCCTCCTGTTCATATTCACGGTTAAGCAACAATCGGGGTTTATCGAGGGGTGGTTGTTTTGNCTCAAAAACGAACGTAGCAGTTTGTTTACGTACNATTTGTTGAGGATTTTNNAGCCAAGTGTTCGCAATATGTTGAGGGACTGCTACAACAACAAGATCCGCATTAATCGTTTCTCCGCTATCGAGCACAACTCCTGATGAGGAGACTGAAGCAACGTTTGAGTTGTAACGAATCGTATCTTCTTTCAAATGAGATACGAGTTGTTGAGGTACGGCTTGTATTCCATCTTTCGGCATCGTCATGCTCCCATGCGACATAGCTGCCCAGGTGAAGGAAGCGAAGGAGGTCCTCTCTCTCCGCTGATTGTCGAGGGTAATACCAGTGAACAATGGATGCAGGAATGAGTCTCTGAATGATGGGCTAAAGCGCATTAATTCGAATCCCTTATCGATGGATTGTGTCGGATGGTCCATTGCATATTCGATATCGTTCTTTTTTGATTTCAATCGCCATCGTAGCATCCGTAGGGCATTCCATGGGCCTGCTGTAAACAGAGAAGGAAGCATCAACAGAGGTGCTCGCAAAGGGTCTCCAAGCGTCTGTAGACGGCCACTGGAAGGTGTAATCAGACTTGTAGCAGGATCCATTGGTTTGAGTTCTAATCGTTCAATATCAAGCCATCTCTGAAGTGATGGATAGGCTGTATGTAAGACGTGGAATCCCTCATCGACGTTGTNTTTACCGATTGTTGTAGTTTTCATCCGGCCACCAATGCGGTTCGATGATTCGAGAAGTACGCATTCGTATCCGTGTTGCTCAAGAGCCCACGTCGCTGCTATTCCAGCAAGNCCTGCGCCAACAACAACNGCTCTCACGNCCTTCCCTCAGGCTAGGACGTTGGCCATTCCACCATCAAGGTGTAGGACTTGCCCTGTCAAATTGTCAGGAGCATCTGTTAGAAGCCAATGCATTGCTGAAGCAGCCTCTTCTTTCTGATTAATGCGTTGGGTAGGAATCTTTTGAGCAGCAGTCTCCCGCATAGCATCACTAGAGAGAATCTTACTCGCCATCTTCGTGTCTGTAAGGCCAGGAGCAACAGCATTGATTCTCAANCCACGNCGNGCATACGTTGCAGCAGATGCNCGTACCATCGCTTCAATGCCACCTTTAGCTGCAGCAATGGCTTCATGATTGACCAATCCAAGAGAACCAGCGACGCTTGAAGAGAAAACCATGCGTCCCTTTCCTTGCCGAAGCATTGCTTTACCTGCAATGGATAATGCTAGGAAGGCAGAGGTGAGATTGGTTGTAATGACCTCCTCAAAGGCATCTTTATTCAACGCATGCGGAGGTCGGATAACAATCGATCCAACGCAATGCAGCAAACCGTTTATCTCACCATGCTCTTTTGCATCAGCGATGCATTGCTTCATGTCATCTTCGCTCGTAGCATCTCCTACAGTTACGGTTATTCCACGTGAAGTGAGTGCCTCTGTTTGTTCAATATTACGAATAAGACAGTGGACGTGGTGTCCATCGTCGAGCAGTCGTGTGATTACATCCTTAGCGATGTCGCTGTTTCCACCAATTATGAGATAGTTCATAACCTTATGAAATCGGGTTACCTTTTGAATCGCAGTTTTCATCCATAGCAAAAACATCCCTTGAAAACCCAACACTACAGCGTGGGAATATGGGAGAAGGTGATGCTTGGTTGGCAGACGTTCGTTCTGTCCACATCATTGGAGCAGGATTGCGTCAAGATAGACCTGCTCACCAAGCCTTCCACGATGCAGGTCATCTCGGATACCGGATGGTACCTGTGCATCCAAAAGATGCTGGAAACACACTTCTGGGGCGTCCAATTCGACCACATCCTTGGCTTGATGAAGAGCCTGAACTGTTCGTCCTCTTTCTTTCTCCCGAGCGTGTCATGAATCAATTACGTACATGGCTGCTCGAAGGACGTACGATCCCATTCGTCTGGCTTCAACCTGGTGCTGAAAGCGATGATGTTGTAGAATTCCTTCAATCCGCTAATATTCAACATAGTATCGGAAGATGCTGGGTTGTAACGGTCCGTGATGGGGGTATGCACTGCAACAATTCGATTGAGGAACAAAAGTGGTATCTGCAGACTACGTCACTCGACGGAAGTGAATGTTCGATTTGGAGAACCTTCGAGTTTGGAACTGAACATGTCCTTACTGAACCACTTGAATGGGTTGGNGATTACATCGATCTGAGCAATTCAAACGAAACAATCCCTCGCTACATACGTTCTTTGAAAGAGGATGCGGAATCTCTTGAACAAGCAGCATTGCGTTTAGCCAACTAATTACAACGACTGTTCAAGTTCGTAAATACGGTCACGTAATCGAGCAGCCTCTTCGAAATCAAGTTGTTTAGCAGCTTCCTTCATTGCAGATTTTAATTCTGCGAGCAAATCCGTTCGTTGTTCAGGCGTAAGTGATGATTTGACATCATCTGGCTCATCATAAGTCAATTGGATTTTTGAATTTCCAATTGAGGTTTTTGTTTCACTATGAGCCCAAGCGCCAGCTCCTAAATTTAGTTTGGAAGCCCAATCCCCATCCTTTCGGCCACCTTTCTTTGCAACCAAACGACGTTTTCCATCAGGTGTTGTCGACGTCCCTGCAATGAGATCTTCAGATTCGGAACCCATTTGAGGCAATGCTTTGATGATGGTTTTCGGTATGATGCCGTGTTTTTCATTGTGGGCATTTTGACGTACTCTTCGTTCAAGAGTCTGACGAATACTGGCTTCCATCGCAGGACTCATTCCATTCGCATACAAGAGCACACGTCCATTTTCGTTTCTGGCTGCACGTCCAATTGTTTGCAGTAATGACCGTTCATTTCGTAGGAATCCCTGTCGGTCAGCATCAAAGATGGCTACAAGACTTACTTCTGGTATGTCCAGCCCTTCTCGCAAGAGGTTGATTCCAACAACGACATCGATGTGTCCAATACGTAGTGCATTGAGGATTTCAGTACGCTCTATGGTATCAATTTCGGAGTGTAAATGGTGGGCTTTCACGCCCATGCGATTAAGATATTCAGCAACCTCTTCAGCGAATTTGATGGTAAGGACAGTGACCAGTGTACGCTCGCCACGTTCGATTCGGAGGTTAATCTCTGAGAGTAAATCCCCAACCTGTCCCTCTGTAGGACGTACTTCGATGTTCGGATCGAGTAATCCAGTTGGCCGTAATTCCATCTTTGCAATACCCTGTATGTTCTGAAGTAAATCGTACATCGTTTCTGCATCAGGATGCTTCTTGGCCTTTGCATGAGCAGGTTTTGCACCACCTGCTGATGCAACGTGTTCGAGTCCAAGAGGTTCTTTTTGACCAGTAATTTCACACAAGTGACGCAATTCTCGTTCACCAGGAGTTGCAGAGACGTAGACCATTTGTGGAACAAGATGTTGGAATTCAGGCATCTTTAGTGGACGGTTATCCGCAGCAGTCGGTAAGCGGAAGCCGTGTTCAATCAGACTGTCCTTCCTTGATTTATCACCAAAATACATCCCACCTACTTGTGGAAGTGTTACGTGGGACTCATCCATAATGACAAGGAATTTCTTCGGATCTCCATGGAATTGTCGAGCACATGCAGAAAAGAAATCGAGTAAACAATACGGCCGTTCACCAGGTTCTCTTCCATCAAAGTGCAATGAATAGTTCTCAATTGCTTGACAATGCCCAATCTCACGAAGCATCTCAAGATCATACTTCGTACGTTGCTCGAGTCGATGTTGCTCCAGTGTTTTACCTGCCATAGCGAATTCAGTTAGACGAAGTTCGAGCTCTGTTTCTATGCTTTCAAGAGCACTTTCAAAACGATCCTCACTGGTCATGAAGAATTCCTTTGGATGGATCCATGCTTCATCGAGAGTGTCCAGAATTTCCCACGAAACAGGATCGCATACGTGCACATCAGTGACACCATCCAAATCGAATCGGATTCGTAAAGGATCATCACGGGAAGGCATCCATACATCGAGGACTTCTCCACGTAGACGACATTCTCCCCTTGAGAGGTCAGTCGTTGTTCGAGTGTATTGTAATCCAACCAATTCACGGATCAAATCCGTCGGTTCAATCTGTTGTTCCCGATGAACACGGACGTGATGTTCTAGGAATGTTTCAGGTGGATTCAAACCGTAAATACACGATACTGAAGAGACGATGACACAGTCAGGACGGCTGACTAAACTTGCAACTGCTGCAAAGCGTTCTTGCTCAATACGTTCATTGATTGACATTTCCTTATCAATATACAAATCTCGCTTGGCAAGGTATGCTTCAGGTTGATAGTAATCGTAGTGGGAAACGAAGTATTCGACAGCATTCTCTGGGAAATAGCCTGCAACTTCATGATACAATTGCCGAGCAAGTGTCTTGTTGTGACTGAGAATGAGAGTTGGAATATTCAATCGTTGGATAAGATTCGCCATTGCGAATGTCTTCCCGCTTCCAGTAACCCCGAGCATAATACAACGCTCTTGTCCATTTTCGAGTTGTTCAATAAGCGTCTCAATGGCTTGGGGTTGATCGCCAGAAGGTTCGAACTCACTATGGAGTTTGAATCGCTTTACTGAAGGGTGGAGATGTTCCAGTGCTGCACCTTCCAATGCCTTGGACAAATCGAAAGGATCACGCTCCTGTAAGTCGATTTCTGAGACTTCTTGGTCTGCGATGTGCTCGAAGGCACCATCGTCATCCCACGTCTCGGTCATGGTTGTCCTTGATGGC
>NHFS02000074.1 GCA_002171315.2 Euryarchaeota archaeon TMED117
AGGCGAGGTTAGGCCGGGGTGGCGTAGTTGGTAGCGCGTCGGACTCATAGGGCAGCCTGAAGGCGATCGTATGACGTGCAAACCCCCTTGTGGTGTCTGAGACATCCGAAGGTCGCGGGTTCGAGCCCCGCTCCCGGCACCACCATCGTAGCGTTGAAGGGCTTGGGTGTACAGCAACCATCATGGCTGAAGCACCTGAAGTAGGGTCAAGGGTTAAACTTCGACTTGAAACACTCTCTGGAGATACGATTGTAGAGGGCGTGATATTACCACCAGCAGTCGAGCAACACGTCACTGTAAAATTACCAAATGGCTACAATCTGAGCCATCCAATTAAGCAAACCCACATCGTTGAGTCCGTAACCACCGAAGCTTCAACACCGATCAGTCAAGACCAACCTCCACATAATCCCAATCTCCCATCGATACGTATCATACACACTGGAGGAACCATTGCTTCGAAAGTAGATTACGTTACTGGTGCTGTGACTGCTCAATTCGAACCCTCTGAATTAATTCACCATGTTCCTGAATTACAAAAAATTGCGAACATAGATGCCCACAAGATTGGAAACATGTTCAGCGAGGACATTCGTCCAATCCACTGGAATCAAATTATCGATGCAACCGAAAAGGCATTCGAACAAGGTTGCGACGGAGTCGTTGTAACTCACGGAACAGATACACTTCACATCTCATCATCAGCAGTTGCCTATGCATGGTGTGGTGATGGTCAAAAGGCGCCAGGACGAATTGCCTTCGTAGGCTCTCAGAGATCCAGTGATCGTGCATCATCAGATGCAGCCCAGAACCTGATCGCAGCCGTTACTTGGGCTGCTCAAGGACCTACTCCAAACGGAAATCTCTCTGATTGTGTTGTCGTTGCAATGCATCGCACAAGTGATGATGGAGCATGTTCAATTCATGCAGCAACAGGTGTTCGGAAACTCCACTCAAGTCGCAGAGATGCTTTCAGGCCGGTTAATACTCAACCACTCGCTACAGTAACAATCGATGAAGGTTCGATAAATATCACTCTAAGCGAACATTATGAATCAAACAGAAAGAATCTGACTGAACGAGAGGCTGCAACGACAGCGACTCGATTCAAAACAGACGTATCAATTCGTCAATTTATGTCAGGGCCATGGCTTCTGCCTGCTGAAATAGATGAGGCCGTAGAATCAATGGTCGATGCATTGGTCCTTCATGGCACAGGTTTAGGTCATGTCCCAATTGAAAATCCTAACGAAGATGCGCCTCAGAATCTGGAACTCAGGTCTTCACTTCAAAACGCAATTGACAAGAATATACCGGTCTTGATTGTGAACCAATGCATCCATGGGCCAGTGGACATGAATGTCTACTCAAAAGGAAGAATTCAGAAAGAAATGGGAATTCTTGGGCATGGCATTACTACTTCCCCAGAAGCTGCGATTGTTAAGTTGCATTATGCCCTTTCAACAAACAAAAATGTTGAAGAAATATTTACTTCGAATCTCTTCGGAGAAGAGGTCTATCAGATAAGAGATTAAGCGATTCGATGAAGAACCTCTTCGACCCTCATCCGTTCATGGCGACTCCTACTGGCGACCCTGTAAGCGAACTTCGCTCACGCCGAGAGAGAGCACGATTGGGTGGTGGATTAAAGGCACAGGAAGCCATTCGGTCCGGAGGAAGAGGTACTGCAAGAGACCGAATTGGAATGCTTTTAGATCCTGATTCATTCATCGAAGTTGACACTTTTGTCACACATCGAACAACAGACCACAACATGTTCCTACACGAAACACTCGGAGACGGTGTTGTGACTGGACATGGAACCATCGATGGAAGAAGAGTTCATTGCTTTGCTCAAGACTTCAGCGTTCATGGAGGCTCAATGGGCGAGATGCATGCAAAGAAGATTGCTAAACTCGTCGAAATGGCTGAACGAACAAAAACACCACTGGTTTGTGTTTGGGATGGTGGTGGTCAACGTGCTCATGATGGAATCGATGCACTTGCTGGAACTGGAGAACTTCTCGATAGGCTTGTCCAATGCAGTGGCAGAATTCCAGTGGTCAGCCTCGTTTTAGGACCTGTCGTAGGCGTTTCTGCTCTCGCTGCAAGTCTTTCTGATTTTACAATCCTTGGCGAAGAGCATGGACAGTTGTTCCTATCCTCGCCTCTTGAGACACCTGAAGTTCAGCAGGGTGAAGTCGATGCTGCTGGACTCGGAGGAGCGTCACTTCATGCATCTCGTTCCGGAATTGCTTGCCTTGTTGCTGATGATGAAGAAGATGCATGTTTCCTCGTTCAAGAGATTCTTTCCTATCTCCCAGATCACAACGACGCAGAACCTCCGCATGTCGCAACTGAAGATCCAATTACACGCTTGAATGAAGAATTAGAAACGCTTGTTCCTGATAATCCAAATCGACCTTATGACATGGTAAAGGTCGTTGAAGAAGTTGTCGATGATGGGGAGTTTCTCGAACTTTTCACAAATTATGCTGAAAATATTATCATTGGATTTGCAAGACTAAACGGACGTACAATAGGCGTTGTTGGTAATCAACCAAACGTTCTTGCTGGCTGCTTAGATATTGATGCTTCAATCAAGGCTGCTCGATTTATTCGCCTCTGCGATGCATTCAACATTCCGCTTGTTACATTCGAAGATGTTCCTGGATTCCTCCCTGGCGTCGTACAAGAATGGGGTGGAATCATTCGCCATGGTGCAAAACTTCTCTTCGCTTATGCTGAAGCAACTGTTCCTAAACTTACCTTGGTCACTCGCAAAGCCTACGGTGGCGCTTACCTAGCAATGTCGTGCAAACATCTGCAAAGTGATTACAATGTTGCTTGGCCAACCGCTGAACTTGCCGTCATGGGAGCTGAGGGTGCGGTCAACATCATTCATCGAAGGGAAATCAACGCTGTTGAACCTGAACAACAAGAAGAAGTTCGCCTTCGACTTGTTGATGAATACAAAGCCAAATTCGGAGACCCATATGTCGCAGCAAGAAATGGATGGCTTGATGATGTCATCGAACCTTCTGAAAGCAGATTACGTCTATGCAGAGCATTGAATATTCTTCGCTCAAAGCGTGAATGGAGCCCGCCTAAGAAGCACGGTAACATTCCTCTATGATTCGTTTATTTTCCGCTCTGCTCGAGCGAGTAAGCCACCAGATTGATCATCGGGCTCAGGCTTTTGAGGAGGTTTTCGAACCTGCAACAACATCCATCCAACGAGGGCAACAAGGGGCACAATGATCACAGCTGCAATCAGTGTTGATCCTCCACTCGATGTATCATCAGAATCTGTTGAAGGAATCTTTGGCTCAAGTGGAACAGTGTACTGAATACGTATTGAAACATCTGCAAATGCCGGGTCTCTTGCGATGATGTCAAACTGTAGAATTGTACCTTCAGCTTGTTCTCCAGTGAATAGTTGGCTGCACCAAGATGTGTATAGTGAAGCATCACAATTCATTGTTCCATTTTGAATTACTCCGTCAAGATTGACGATGACATCCATTGCAGAATCGGGATCAGTGTCACTCCACATCCATTCCAATAGGAGTGTGTTCTCGGATGTTTTTGTTATCGAACCATTTGATAGCGAAGGTCGATCTGGTTCGGGACTGATGGTTAACGTAATTCTCTTTTCAAAAACAGCCTCTCCATCCGTGACATTTAGCCACCAACCATCATCAATTCCATTGGCATCAAGCAATCCAGAAATGAGTAACTCTTGACCAGAGATGGCCATCTGAGATTTTGTTGAACCTTCAGATTCCAGTGTCCAAATGAGAGCATCTCCGTCAGGATCCACTGCAAAATCAAGAAGGTCGAGAAGAAGTGTTTCCTCCTCAATTAGATCAATAATCCATGCAGATTCAGTTACATCAAACGCATCATTCATCGGATTAACCCTGAAAGGTACATCGATAGAAAGAGGTGTATTGAAACCATCAGAGGCGGTTAATGTGAACACTTCAGCCCCATTTGCATTGAGCAAAGGAGTGAATCGAATGGTNCCATTTGATGGTTCAACCATCCAAGAAAGCAACTCTCCATCTCCTTGNGTCAATCCATTNATCTCCATTGACAANGGAGCNTCTTCTGGATCAGAAATATATTGTGAAACATCAAACCAAATCGATGAACTATCTTCATCAACCACTTGTTGTTCAACATTCGAAAGTTGAATCAATGGATCATTGATAGGTAGAATACTACCATTCAGTGTGACGTTCAAGGCATCTAATATCTCGCCGCCTGCTTTCAATTCTAAAGCAATTTTAGTGGTCCCCTCCCATTCTTCGTCAACTGCATGAACGAGAGTGATTCCCAATAAATCAGAGTCAATGACGACGTTGAAATGAGATTCATTATCAAGAAGCGTTGCGTTGATGATTTCAATCGGTTGACCGTCAGGGTCGGTTGCAATCTCAGAAGAATCAAGATGAACATATCCCCGTTGTGGAACAAGAAGTTCAGGGTATGGATTAATCAATCCGATTGGATCATTTGTTCTGTTAAAATCAAAGGTAATGAATCCTGAACCACCTTCAACGAAGACCTTCAATTTAATCTGATGAGCTCCTGGAGAGACACCACTCATCGGCACTACGCATCGAGCCTCATCGTTGATGATTACTCCTGAAAACTCAGTAGAATTATCAAGAACACACGTTGTTGTAACAGTCCAATTTGAAGGTATATCGTTGTATTGATCGCCGTTTCGCATGGACCATGAGGCTACGAAGGTGGCTTCGTCTGTTGGACTGAGTAACGTTCCATTCAAACTGATAGGCGTTGTAAGAGGAATGAGTTGCGCTTCATCAAAGTCTTCATCCACATACCCATTCGAATCGACAACTGTATCGACATCATTCGGACGGTTAAACGCCTCACGGAAGGATGAATGATCCCCGCGCAATGTTAAGTCGAGATACGGGAGAACATGCTCCATTGCATGATCCATTTGTTCCTCTTGGGTAAGTGAGGCATCTCCATCATTCAAATTCTCAAAGAAAGTAGATGAATCTTGGTACTGGTAATGGTTTGCACCTAGGGAATGGAGAATTTGCCAAGCGAACCCATCGACATTTTCCAGTACTGGAAGAACATGTTCTGTTGCAGGTGCGACTTCATCAGCGCTTCCTGTTATGAACAAACCAATGTTCGGGGCAGGTGCTTGGATGATTAAGGGATCATTCACTTCTTCGACTTCAAGAGCAAGTCCTACTATGGCTCTTGGGGGTTGGGCTGTCTGATTTGTTGCAAGTGAGAGCCAATTGATGTATCCATTGGTTGCAATAACTGCACCTACCCCATGTCCAATGAGACCCCAATGAGATTCATCAACTGAACCAAACATCCCAAGTACCGCTTCGTTCGATTGGTTTGAGTTGTGCATCCATGTTTGAATATCTTCTAAATCGGAGACAATATCGCTAAGTTCAAAATTGGTTTGCCATGATGGGATGTAAACCATCGTACCTGTTTGTGCAATTCGTGAGCAGAGGAGCATGTAATTTTCTGGACTTTCATTCTCATCTACAATGAGAACCATCCACGGGAATGGCCCGTTGCCTGCTACTTCACTATCTTCTCCTGAAACCATTGCTGGATAGACAAGACGATGATCTTGGCCTGGAGCTCCTTGTTGGTTCACTGAAAAATCAATGAAACCTACTGGGAAATCAGGTCCCGTGTGAGGTGATTGATAATTTGAGTCCTCCTCGGGAAAGGCTTGTACTCCCGAAAAGGTTGCTAAAACAAGCAACCCACACAACAACAAGGAGCGTGCGCTCATAGGGTTGGCTAGCCCCTCCAACATTTCATTCTTCCATTGATTTGCGTCTTGATTGAGCCAATTCGAATTCACAACCAAACAACCAAGACATAAGTTGGTCCAAAGATGGCAAATGTTCAGCGCACTGTGGCGCCCATAGTCTGCGCCATGATTCAAGATGCTGCCCAACGAGCATCCACCTTCCATCGATTGTCATGTTGGTTGTGCTAAGAATCAATTCTTGTTCATCGAAAGAACCGCTTAGTGGAACATAATCAGGTGTTAAAGTTCGCTTTGCTTTGATATCTGGGTCGCATGTTCCATCAAAATCGATGAGGAGATCAAGTTGTTCAACATCTGCTAATTGTTTGCTCACGAGAGAAGCATCGATCTTTCTACGTCCTCCAAGAGATACAACATGTCCACCGGATTCAAGCCATGCGTTTGCAATTGAACGAGCAGAACCTCCACCACCATTCAGGCCTAGAATTGCACCAGAAGCAACATCGATACCATGGTGAAAGGCTACATCAACAACGCCTGCGCCATCTGTTGTTGCACAATACCAACCATGGCCGGTCCATCGTAATGTATTGACCGAAAGAATATCCATTCCGTTGTCAACAGGAGTGAAAGCCATACTCTGCAGTTGATGCTTGAGTGGTGAGGTGAGATTCATCCAAACTTCTTCTTCATAATATTGGGACGGAATATGCCTCGAAACAGGTTGCTGTGTCCTCATTGATTTGTTTCCTGCAAATGAAGCATGCTCCTCCCTCGTCAGAACTTCTTCGACAAGTCTTCTTAGTTGCAATGTATTTGATTCGATCCGACTTTCAAGTGGCGTCCAATCAGGGTTGTGTTCATCGTGCTCAATGTAGCCCCATCCTAAGATTTCATCGATGTGTACCGATTCGATGAGTCTTAATGTACGGGGGATAAGATTGGAAAGTTGATCATTCTTCTTCAGAGAATGAAACACGAGAGAAAACAAAAGTGGAGAGAGAGAATGCGATATGGGCGAGCCTCCAACCGCATATCGTAGTTCGCCCATGAACCCCCAGAGAACTCTTTGTTGAAGAACATCTGTCCCCAAATACATGGGATTTTGTTTACAATCGTCGGCATTGGATTCAAGAAGAAGAAGGGTATAGGAGAATCATGGCCGCAGCAGAACGAGGTTCGTTTTTATGGATGATGTTCGCCATCACCCAAGTGTTTTTGTCTATCAAATTAATTGGTGAGGTGGAGGGTTGGATTACAACACTCTTCGGAGGCGGTGCTGCTGCTGCATTTATGCTAGCTCTTGTTGTTTTCAGACAAGAACAACGAGAACTTATCCTCAACCCGCTTAAACTCAATAGAGAAGTACATGATGATGCAATCAAAGGTCAAGGCAAAGGTGTTGGAGTAGGTGTATCACTGTGGATCGTTTCTTTGATTGTTTTGTTGTTCGTTTAAGTACCGGGCTGTTCTCATGATTCCCGTTGATCCATTAACTGCAACGACAATAAGAGCAATTGATGACGGTTCTGAAGAATTGTTTGGTGGTTTTTGGCCATTTATTCGTAGGACTCTCATGTTATTCCTACCCCTTTGGGTATGGCTGCTGCTGTGGAGTGCTGGAGTTCCGAATATAATATCCGCATTGGTATCCGGACTCTCCCTGTCAATAATTGTGGCCATAGAAAGGTACAAACTGAACCAAATTACTAGAAAAGACAATTAATGACTAGCCGTTATTTACCACTATGACCTTATTTGAGTGGCTCNCTGAATTTGTAGGNATTGAGGCTCCCTCTCTTATGGAAATCATCTTTGTNAGTTGTGCACTCCTTGGAGGAATTTTGTTCTTCATCATGATGATNCTCATGCTCGTTGGAGATGTTCTTGGAGGTGTTTCNGATGCATTTGGAATTGATATCGATGCCGGTGGCGGCGCTTTTGAGATCATGAGTATTCAAGGCCTTTCNGTAGCAGTCATGATGTTTGGCTTGACTGGGATGTTTGGCTTATCAGCAACTGGCAGTGATGTTGTTGCTGTTCTAGCAGGTGGAGTTGGNGCTGCATCAGGCATGTATGGGATGGGTAAAATGATGTATGCAATCAATCAATTACAAGCAGATGGAACTGTAAATTACGCCGATGCAATTGGTCAAAGAGGACAAGTCTATTCTCGNATAAAGCCAAACGAAACAGGAGAGATTCAAGTACCAGTTGACGGTACCCTGAAAACCCTTTTAGCGCGGGCANAGGACAAGAAAATGCATCTANCATCTGGCGAGTTTATCANAGTCGTGGACATCATAGGATCNACCATGATTGTTGCACCTCTTGACGATTTATCATCAGAAGAATGAGGAATTGCATCTAAAACTGCATCTTANAGACGTAGGCAAAGTCATTAATAACGACCAACGTTAGTTGAACACATGGCGGATGCATCATTCTGGGCAGTTTTCATAATTTTTGGCGTATTAGCAGTTGCTGCTTTTGGAATTATTCTTGTTGCTACAAGGTACAAGCGTTGTGCATCTGACGAAATTTTGGTCGTCTATGGTCGAATAAAGGGNGGTAAAGCATCTCGATGTATCCATGGAGGTGCNGTGATGGTATGGCCTCTAATTCAGGAATACAAGAAAATTTCACTTATCCCAATGACAATTTCAATNCCATTGGANAACGCACTTTCACTCCAAAACATTCGTATCAANGTTCCNTCNACATTTACTGTTGGTGTGAGCACNAACCCNCTCATTATGGCCAACGCTGCTGAGCGTTTGCTTCACCTAACCAAAGCCGATATNGANGGAATGGCTCAAGAGATNATCCTNGGACAACTTCGTCTAACTGTTGCAAGTTTGACTATCGAACAAATCAACCAAGACCGCGATTCATTCCTAGAATTAATCCGNGACAACGTTGGTGCTGAACTTCACAAATTGGGACTTTACCTCATCAACGTTAACATCATCGATATTACAGATGAATCNAACTACATCAACAGCATCGGTAAGAAAGCTGCTGCAGGAGCAGTAAACAACGCTCTTGTCGACGTTGCAAACGCTGAGCGTGATGGTGCAATCGGTAAGGCAAATGCTGACCGTGCCAGAGAAGTTCAAGTTGCTGAGAATGTTGCTGAATCTGAAAAAGGTCAGAAAGCTGCTGAAGTCGATCGACGTGTTTACGTTCAACAACAAGAAGCACTCGGTGTTCAAGGAGAAAACTTGTCCCGTGCTGAAATTGCATCATACCAAGCGGACCTCGATGAGAAAGAAGCACAGGCTATGCAACGTGCTGAAGTTGCTCGNAGAACTGCAGAAATGGAAGTTCAGAAAGCNCAGTATATGCTCGAACAAGAGCGTCTNCGTGCTGAAGAGATTGTTAAGGAAGAGATTTCTAAGACNCAAATCGAAATTGCATCGGAAGCAGAAGCAGAACGTCTCCGCCGTATCGCTCAAGGTGAAGCGGATGCAGTTCTTGCTCGTTACAATGCTGAAGCAGAAGGTACGAAAGCGGTTCTTGAAGCAAAGGCAAATGGATACAAGCAACTTGTTGAAAGTGCAGGTGGCGATGTAAAGGCTGCTGCTACTCTCCTNATGGTTGAGAANNTTGAACANATCGTTGCTCGACAAACNGAAGCAATCGCAAACCTANANATCGACAAGATCACAGTNTGGGATTCAGGNACAGGNGGCAGCGAAGGAGGAAGCACTGCAAACTTTGTTTCCTCACTCATCNGTNCNTTGCCTCCAGTTCATGATGTAGCCAAGATGGCTGGTGTTGATNTGCCAGATTACCTCGGCTCAATNAAAGAAGANTGATTCGGTTAAACNCGAACAACCTNCAAATTGGACGGTTTGACCTCTGAATAGGGGTTTCTTTGAAAGCCAAACTGCTTTGCATGCAAATTATGGCCACGGACTTAGAGATTGCAAGGAAGGCTGAATTGGAACCTATTGAAGCGATTGCATGGAAACTTGGTATTCCTTCAAGCGACTTGATCACCTATGGATCGAGTATGGCAAAGATATCCTGGGATGGAATGAAGCAACGCTTCTCTTCGTCCAAAGGTAATCTCATCTTGGTTACATCAGTCAATCCAACACCGTTTGGAGAAGGCAAGACTGTAACAACCATCGGACTTACTCAAGCGCTCTGCCGAATTGGAAAGAATGCAACGTGTGTTATTCGGGAACCGTCCATGGGGCCTGTCTTTGGAATCAAGGGAGGAGCTGCTGGTGGGGGCAATTCACAAGTACTTCCGATGGAAGAAATTAATCTCCATTTTACTGGAGATCTCCACGCAGTGACTTCAGCACACAACCTTCTCTCTTCACTGATTGACAATCATATCAAACATGGTAATGCCACAAAAATTGACACGAATAGAGTCTTTTGGCCAAGAGTTGTTGATCTTAACGACCGTTCCCTCAGAGATGTCGTAATAGGCTTGGGCGGTCCTGCAAATGGGAACGTTCGTCAAGACCGATTCGATATTACAGCCGCTTCAGAGATCATGGCTATTCTTGTTCTTGCTAAGGATTACAGCGATCTTCGCCACCGTTTGGGAGAGATTGTTATTGCTCAATCAACTGAAGGTTATCCGATTAAGGCAGAACATATCGAAGCAGCAGGTTCAATGGCTCTGCTTCTACGTAATGCATTCTTGCCGAATCTTGTACAAACATTGGAAGGAAATCCTGCGTTTATTCATGGAGGTCCATTTGCAAATATTGCCCATGGAAATTCATCAATCGTAGCAGATAGAATCGCTCTTTCATGTGCAGATTATGTCGTTACTGAAGCTGGATTTGGCAGTGACATGGGTGCTGAGAAGTTCATGCACATCAAAGCAGAAACCTCGGGTAAAGCACCTGATTGCGTTGTAATGAATGTTACAGTTCGTTCAATGAAACTCCATGGCAAAGCCTTTGGAGAGCGCGGGGGATACAGACCTTCGAAAGATGAACTCGAAACTGAGAATGTTACGGCTGTTGTGGCTGGAGCTACATCGAATCTTGATAAACATATCAAAAATATGCTCCGATTTGGAGTACCAGTTGTTGTCTCCATCAATCGATTTACAAGTGATACAGATGCTGAACTTGAGGCGATTGAGGAAGCTGCACGAGCAAGTGGTGCAAGTAGTGTTTGTCGAACAGAAGTTCACTCGAAGGGTGGAGAAGGTGGAGAAGCACTCGCGAATGCAGTCGTGGATTCAATACACGATCACGTCGCTGCTGGTAGACCATTTTTGCCTCTTGTTGGCCCTAGTGATTCTATCGAAAAGAAAGTCGAATCCATTGCAACACGAATGTATGGAGCATCGAGCGTAAGTATCGAAGCACCTGCTTTACGACAACTCAAAAAGATTCAAGAATGGGGGTATGGGAATCTTCCTGTTTGCATGGCGAAGACTCAATATTCTTTTTCACATGATGCTGGTATGCTTGGCGCTCCATCAGGCTTTGAGTTGCCAGTTCGAGAATTTAGACTAAATGCAGGAGCAGGTTTTGTTGTTGCAATTCTTGGTTCCATGATGACCATGCCAGGATTACCAAAGCGACCTGCTGCAAATGACATGGACATGGACGAAGATGGTCATCTCGTTGGTGTCTTTGGGTGATCAGGAATGCAATTGCTGAACCAAAGCGAGGAGCATTGGAAACTTCGGATTGATTCTGAGGATGACTTGTGGGTCCTTGCTCGCTTTGCGATATCTGGTCGAAGCTTGGCTATGCTCGGTGAACGAAGAGATACGACTACTGCGGAATCGGGTGATCGTGCAAAAGCGGCTGAACGAAAGAAGATGTGGATTCAACTCAGGATTCTTACAACAGAGTATAAGACATACTCCAATATTTTACGAGTTCATGGAACGATTGAACAAGCACCAGTAGACATAGGATCTCATCATACACACCTCGTAGAAGTCGGCGATGAAATAGAAATCCACTCGTCAAGTGGATTCCCAGAGTATGACAGACTCCTACTGACTGATACAATGACCTCGGACAAGAAGAGCAACGTTTCGATCATCGTTGTTGAAAACGATGAGATTATTTTGTTCGAAGTGACACGCCGAGGGTTACGAGAAGGTGCTACCTGGACAATGCGTGGTGGAGGAAAACGTGGTGATGTTCGAACGAGTGAAACTGTTGCTAAATCTTTCCAACAGCAAGTCGCTAAAGAGATACTTGCTGCAACATCAACTCAATTACCTATGATTCTATGCGGACCAGGTCATGCAAGAGAACGACTACGTAACGTGATACTATCCCAAGACCCTCAACGTACAATTCGGCTTGTTTCTACATCCATGGCTGGGCGTTCTGGTGCGAATGAAATTATTCGTGATGGACTAGCTGATGAATTACTCTCAGAACATGCAATTAGTAAAGAGATCAAGTTGTTGGAAGAAGTTTGGCTACGTCTCAGTAAGAATGGAGCAGTGGCCTATGGAGAGAAGGAATTATCAAGGGCAATGAATGAAGGTGCGATTGAAACATTACTCGTTTCAGCAGACAAAATTCGAGACCCAGAAGCAATGATTGAAGGAACTCCTGTTTCTAAGTGGATTGAAGCAATTAGTGACATAGGGGCTGAATTGGTGCAGTGTTCATCAGATCATGATTCAGGTGAACAACTCAATAATATGGGCGGAATTATCGCATTGCTAAGATATAAGTTGGTTTGAATATGAAGATCCTTCACTTTTCGGAGTTGGGCGGTAATCTACGAGAGGAGATGAGTGGAGCACGTTGGCTACTGATGTCAAGTCAGGATTTACAGTACGCTACTGGAGCGTTAATGTTTGCTGAATTGGATGGAATTCTCATAGGAGTAGACCATAGAGGGGAGGAAATAACACCTGGGCTATGGCAGAGAGCAGTTCACTTAATGTTGGTTTCCGAACAAATTAACGCAGATGAATTCGCAAAAAAAAGTGGAATTACAAAGGTCATTGCAGACGATGATGCTAGCCTTGAGGATTACATCTGGTAATGGGTCCGGAGGGAATTGAACCCTCGATCTTCGCCTTGTAAGGGCGACGTCATAAACCCCTAGACCACAGACCCA
>NHFS02000078.1 GCA_002171315.2 Euryarchaeota archaeon TMED117
CAAGTGAATCGAAGCATTCTCTGTTTCTCCCAGGTGCTAAAGCCCCTCATTTCAACTATGTTGGCGACTCAGTACTCGGTTCAAATGTCAATCTTGGTGCTGGTGTTAAACTCTCTAATCTGCGTAATGATGGAGGAACAGTTGCTATTTGGATCGATGATGAACGTCGTTCAACAGGGATTCGAAAATTCGGAGCGATCATCGGCGATGGGACTCAACTTGGCTGCAACACTGTAACCAATCCCGGTACAGTTCTTGGCCAACACTGCATGGCTCATCCAAATACGACCGTATCAGGTCTTCATGCTCCGTCAAGCGTATTGCGTTGAGGTGATAAGATGGAGAATCTCTTCGGAACCGATGGTATTCGTGGCCGAGTCATTCTTGATGAGTGCAGTGATGAAGAAGCCTTGCAGCGAATTGTCGAGGAACGTGAACTAACGCCACAACTCATGCAGCTTCTCGGAGAATCATTAGGCCGCACATTGCCTGAGGAGGGGCAAGGTGATACCATCGTTATTGGATGGGACGAACGCCCTGATAATCCCACGCTGGCTTCATGGCTTACACTGGGTTTTCATGCATCAAATTGCTCGGTCATCCACATCGGTCTTGCCTCAACGCCAATGTTGCACTATGCAGTCTTAGAAACAGGTGCAAGATTAGGATGCATGATCACTGCTAGTCATAATCCCGTTGAAGATTCAGGAATCAAGGTCTTTGATGCACGAGGACGCAAGTCGATGCCAGAGTATGAGCAACTCGTCACCTCTTCAGCGTATTCTCTTTCTCAAGAAGATCGTGAAATCGATACAACGGATCGAGAGGCATGGAAGAAACCTGATTCCCAACACTCAGTTTACCACCCTATGTGGATTGAAGAACGGTTACGATTAGTCGAATGGGAATTCGGTAAAATCCTTTCGAGACCTTTTTCATTTCTTCTTGATTCTTCGAAAGGGCATGCTTCAGATTGGCTTGCGGCGTATCTTAGTGAACAGGGATTTGACGTCAAAGAAGTCAGTAAAGAAGCGGTCGCAATGAATGCAGGTTGTGGCGCAGGGGAACTTTCACCAGGACAAACTTGGACTTGGAGTGAGGCAAAGGCCAGCGATCACCTGCTCGTTCGCTCTGTTACTCCGCAGGCAGTAGGCGCTATTGTGGGGGCAGCTCTCGATGGTGATGGAGACCGCTGTCTTCTGCTTCAAGAAACGCAAGATGGCATTCGCGTTTTTGATGGCGATGATATTGCTGATGCCATTCTTTCATCCTTGGGTGCAAACTGGATTGTTGCTGCAAGTATTGAGTCAAATCTCACTCTTCTTACTTCGGTTCGACAACAAGAATCGATGGTTGGTATCGAAACTGCAGTTGGAGACAGATGGCTTTCCCATGCTCTGTCTCAACACCATTCACTCACAGGAGATGACTACCCGATTATGCTGGGAATCGAAGATTCAGGTCATCTGGTCTTACCCTCGCCTCATCCAAATGGTTCGGCATGGAGTTTGGTTGGCGATGGTGCAATGACGTTGATTATGGCGTTACTGGCCATGCAAGAATCCTCTTCGAGTTCAATGGAAAAAGGATGGAAGCGTCGCGTCAGTGCAAAGAATCCAAATCGATGGATGTGGGATGGTAAAAACCAACATGCGGATTCCGTTGAAACGATGGCCCTCACCCATTTTGCACTNGCTGGAGAGGTGACGAACTGGCAACGCATGGGATTGGAAGGAGAACCGAATTTGATGCTTATTCGATGTCAGTTGAATGGTTCNGATGTCAGTCTTGGAATTCGGAATAGTGGTACTCAAGCCAAAACCAGNGTATCTCTCCGCTTTGCNNAAGCAGANCCTGGTTTCGATGCNATGCTTTTGTTGCGTTCAATTCAGAATTTCTTATTGCGAACGTTCAATCCAGTCGCTCATTGACGTGCAAGTAATTCGTCCCTTGATTGTGTCAAGTAGGTGATCACTGCAAGCAGAGCGGCTGTTGCCAGTAGGAGTACAAATCCAGAGATTGGAGACATGCCTTGGTAGATGAGAACACCTGCAATAATCCATGCAACAATCAGGTTGAGGAATCCGATGATCCTCCATCCCCTTCGTAATGTCAGTACGCCAATAACCCACGATGTTATTGACATGGCGAGTAGTTCAAGCACGAAGATGAGAAGATCAGGAGATACTATTCCGCTGATGATGAACAGAACTTGTGATGCCCAAAGAACTGCAGAAATCCACAATCCACGATTTGTTGCTGTAGCAAATACCGCTGCGATAAGGTTCAATGCGCCAAAGATAAGAGCCGAAATCCAAATTTCAAGAATTGTAACATCGAATTCCACTTCAATCCACCAAAGTAAACTGTTGAGTGCAAATGGTAAGACCATCATTCCAAGCATGAGTACTGCGGGTTGTTTCCAAACCCATCCCTTGTTGAACATCAATCCAAGTGCGAGAAGTCCTGCAGGTCCAAACGAGAGAATCATGATCGAGAATCCGAATGAGACACGACCAAGGGCTCCTCGATGGTCTTGTAGACCCCGAACACGACGCTGTCGTTCAACCCAATCCCAGAGCAAGGCTGCTGTAATCAGAACAATTTCAACACTGAAGACAGGAATCGTCCATGAAAGAGCTTCGAATTCAACCGGATTGGTAAGCATTGGAATAGGGAGTTCCCCTCCTGCGAGGATTCCAAAAATACGATCGATGACCAGTAAGCCTACGACCATATCCAGTACGTTTGGAATACGTACGCCCAGATCGCTTCGATTGACCAAACTAAAGCCTCCAAGGGCAATCAAGCCTATCATTAACACGAGTAAGTCAAACTGCTCCTCGAGTAGAATTGTTCCTTGACTTGCTCTTCCAGCGAGATGAACAAGTACCAGCCCCGCCATTGTAACAGCAATCGGGATTTCAATACCAAGGACGTCAACCAAACGAAGGTTCAGTGATTCTGCGCGAACACGCGCTAAACTGATGAAGAGGATTGAGATACTTGCACATAGGATGATGGCAGTTGTCTGATCGCCACCGAGGAAAGCAAACATCATCGAGGCGAGAATTGAAACGCCAAGGAATGAAAGAACAATTGTTGGTCGATGTTGGATATCACCAACCTCAAGATCACCGGGTTGTGAAATACCGCTTCTCTTGGCTCTTTTCTTTTGTTTTTCAGCCAGTTCGATAAGTTTCGGATCGATGAGCGTAACGCCAGTTTCTTGCGAGGTTTGGTTGAGATATGCTTGCGTGCTTTGTTTCGTTTGTAAGACCTGTAAACGCTCTTCTCTGCGAGCAACTGAACGCATACCAGATCGCCATTCACCTTGAATTGCGAGATAGGCGCCAGCACCAATGAAACTGAGGATTGCAAAGGTGGTGATCAGATTTGTTTCCAATGCTACGCCTGTGTACAACATGGTCGCAATCATAGCAACAGTTGCCAATGTTGGTGGGAGTAATTTGTCCATCAGAACGACGCGACGTAAGAAGTGATACAGTGTTCCCAGTGAGAGAATTGACATCAATATTGCATCCTCAGCACCTGTGGGGAACCAATCCGAATTGGTCAGTTGTAATGCATCAGTATCCCGTAAAGCGGGCATTGCAAGTAAACCACTCATAATGAGGAGTTGCAGTGTAACGATGCTGTTGGATTGGTTCTTTTTCGCTTCATCATCATCTTCGAAGAGTTTGTCTGTATGAACCAGTAACAGGGAACATCCTGCAACAAGACTTGCTGCATAGAGTGATGTATGGCCAAATTTCCATCCGAAGAACAGTGCGAAAATGCTCCAAGCGACGAGCATTGTCCGCGGCTGACCCCGGTGCTGTTCGAGAGCAACCAAGGTTCCATGGAAGATGAGAATAGCGCCCATAACACCGAGTAATCCCCATGCAGGGAGTCCGTCAACACGAGCAATACCCCATACGCCAACAAGTGATAGAACGAATGAAAGGTTCCATAATTGCAACAAACCAGAGTCGCGTGCTCGAGCGCTTAATTCACTTAATCCTGCAAGACGACCAGCGAGATTGAGAGTCGATTCACCTTGACTGACGTTTACATACAGTTGTTGGAGAATGAGGAGAAGCATCCAGATGGCGACATGCTGCTCATCTAAAACAACAGGAATGAAGTCGTTCGAGAACATTCGAGATTCAATATCGGTTGCGAACATCAACAGCCAAATCCAAGGAACCAGTACAGCAACCCCAGAAATTGAAGGAGACTTTCTCTGGACACCGAGCCATGCCAAACCAATCCATACAGATCCTTGCGCAACCAATAACCGCCATCCTTCATCTTCAGCCGGTATTAACAGCGTCAATAGAATGACGACGACGATTCCTCCCATCCACAAGACATGGTCTGAAACGGCTTGNTGATTNCTCAGTAAAGCGATGGATGTGAATAANGCNGTTAGAATCGCATAGAGACTGTACCCATTCAAATCAGCAACGGGAAGGGAGAAGGCACCAGTACTCATCAGGATGACCAGAGCCAGAAGGAACGGTGCTGGGATGAGAATAAAGGGCGCCAAGCGCTTCCAATCTACGCCACGTACGGTTAGGTAAGATGCCCCAAATGCACTCAATAGAAGCAGTAATTGAGCCAACGCATAGCCAGTTTCCGTTCTGTTTGCAGCGATGGCGAGGAGCGCACCAATCATACCGAGGCCAACTGATATTGCCCATAATCCGGGTTTCCCAAGACCCAATGCTTTGGCTGCCTCAGAGAACCAATTGTCTGCTTTATGGAACTGCGTGGCGATAACAGCATTGGTTGCAGTAACTGCAAACATGAGCATGAACAGGAGAAGTTCATCATCGAATGAGACGATCTCAATTCCTGCAAGTTGCCATTCTTGGGAGAATGAATGGATACCAATCCACAGATACGAGACCGCAATTCCAAGGCTTGCAAGGTTTCCTGAATTTCTGAATACAGCAAGACCATGCATAGAGAGTGTACCCAACAAGATCATTGTTGCGACTCCAATTTCGTCATAAAGCGCTCCAGTAGCACTTCCTAGGGCAAGCAAAACCAATGTTGCTTGAGCTGCAATTGCATCGTCATTATGACGCTGCGCAATGTATACATTGAAACCGATCAGGGCGAGAAGAGACAACCCTAAGGTTTCATCAGAACCTAAAGGCGAGTCATCAAACCAACCCCAATGATGCGCATCGAGTGCAAATCCGTAAAGGATTTTCATCGAGATAATGACCCAGGTTACGCCGAGTAAATGCATTCTTTGTATTGGAATCCATTTCTCTCCAGCCCACAATCCAGACAGTCCCATGATGATGAGCAGCGGCCCTCCAAGCAACGGTGGCAATGCGGTTCCGACAACCCATCCGAGGACCGACCAGACCAAGACCATGCCAACGAGTAGTCCAAATCCAATTCGTCTCTCGCCATGTACGGCGAGATCAGTAACTGAATCTTCAGCAGCAGGTGCATCGACGGTTCCGTCTCTCTTGATGGCTCCTGGCTCATCTCGCTGAGTGTTCGGAGTAGAAAAGAAGTCAGCGATTTCGCCAATCGCAGCATCGGTATCTACAGGGGCTGTTTGCTCTTCCTCCTCTTCGATTTCAGGCTCAGGGTCGGTGATGAGGAATCGATCTAAATCGACACCCATGCCACGGTCGAAATTCTTCTTCCGTAGGACTTCATCTTCCACGGGGTCGTGGTCAGAAGTTTCCTCCTCCATGATATCCTCTCCCCCAAAGTCCTGTTTCAAACCTCCCCCTTGAAGATTAATTCTTGCTTAATTCTCCTATGGCCGAATAGAAAGGGACAAAGACAGACCGCGGATGGAACAAGCATGGCGGAGACCTCCACCCCGACATCAACCCCCCTGTCAGCGCATGGGCTAAGCCCCAAAGGGGATGTTCATTGGAACCTTGATACCGATGCACTGCTCGACATTTCTATTGCAAGAAATGAAGGAGTTCTCAGTGCTCATGGCGCCCTTGTAACCGAGACGGGAGAGCGTACTGGGCGCTCTCCAAATGACAAATTCATTGTCGATGAAGAATCGACCACAAATGACGTAAATTGGGGAGATGTGAACATCTCCACAGACCTCGCAACATTCGAGAGATTGCGATCGCAAGTTGTCGACTTTCTTTCCGAACAAGACAACCTTTTCGTACAAGATCTCGCATGTGGGGCCGAACCGTCTGAAGCACTCCCAATCCGCGTGATCACACACAATGCTTGGCACAGCACATTCGCTCGAAACATGTTCGTTCGACCCTCTATCGAAGAATTAGCATCACACACACCTGATTTCACGGTCTTCCATGCCCCTCATTTTGAAGCAGATGACGCCTCGTTAAACTCACAATGTTTTGTCATCGTGAATTATGCAGCTGGTGAAGTGATTATCGGTGGGACCAGATATGCAGGAGAAATCAAGAAATCGATTTTCTCTGTCATGAATCTCATCCTCCCGAAGAAAGGAATTCTTCCTATGCATTGTTCAGCAAATACCAACGGAGAGAACACAGCCATTTTCTTTGGTCTTTCTGGTACTGGAAAGACAACACTGTCAGCAGACCCTAAGCGGGCGCTTATCGGCGATGATGAACATGGATGGGGCGCAAACGGTGTCTTCAATTTCGAAGGTGGATGCTATGCTAAACTCATTGATCTTTCAGAAGAAGATGAACCTGCAATCTTTGCAACAACTCGACGACGAGGAACAGTTCTAGAGAACATCGTTCTCGATGCTGATGGTGTCCCCGACTTTACCGACGTGAGTAAAACACAGAACACACGCGGCTCATATCCAATCGAATTCATCGACAACAGAACTGCGGATTCTCGTGGAGGACATCCTCAAAATGTCATCTTCTTGACCTGTGATGCGTTTGGTGTTCTTCCACCAATCTCTCGTCTCACCCCAGAACAAGCGGCTTATCACTTCATTTCAGGATACACTGCAAAGGTTGCTGGAACTGAAATCGGTGTCAAGGAACCTCAAGCGACTTTCTCCGCTTGCTTTGGAGAACCATTCATGCCAATGCACCCTGGTGTTTACGCTGATCTCCTATCAGAGAAAATGGAACAAAACGGTTCAACCGCATGGCTCATCAATACTGGATGGAACGGTGGTCCTTACGGTGTCGGAAACAGAATGAAGATTCGATATACACGTGCTATGCTCAACGCTGCACTCGATGGTGATCTCGACAATGTCGAATACATCAAAGATGGACGATTTGGATTTGAAGTACCAACATCATGCCCAGACGTGCCTTCCGATGTCTTGCAACCAAGGACGACATGGGATGACAAAGATGCTTATGATGCAACAGCTGACAAATTGGCTGAAATGTTCAATACCAACTTTGAGCGATACGCAGCAGGAGTTTCTGCTTCGGTTAATGAAGCCGCCCCTCAAACAGTTTGAGTGCGGAATCTTCAAAGTAAACATGGTTGAAGCATAAACATGCAACCAGATGGTTCAATGCCAGAAAATCAACCCCCTGCAGCGGTTCCTATTCAAGTGAATCCAGTTCAACAACCAATGCAGGCCCAGCCAGTGCAACCAATGTTATTCGGTACACCTCAGCAGCCAATGATGGCACAACAGATCATGATTCAACAGAATGGAAACGGCATGGCAGTTACAGGATTGGTCATGGGTATTCTTGGAATCACCTGTTACTTGCTTGGCTGGCTTATTTGCTTTACATGGGCAGTAGGATGGTTGTTCGGAACCCTAGCAATCATTTTCGGTCATCTTGGTCAAGCTGAAGGAAACCGATCAGGTACTGGAGCAGGACAAGGGATTGCTGGATATATTCTTGGTTATTTGACAATTCTTGGCTACGTTGTTCCATTTATCTTGCTTGGTTCTCTTGCAAGCCTTTGAAGAGAGTTCCTCTCCACCAACCCCTTCAAAAAGGGAAGCCAACTGGATTGATTTGGGCGATTGGGGTAGTCTGGATATCCTTCCGGCCTTCGGAGCCGGGGACGTGGGTTCGAATCCTGCATCGCCCGCTCTCAACAGCAT
>NHFS02000085.1 GCA_002171315.2 Euryarchaeota archaeon TMED117
TTAACGAAAAGAGATCGGGAAGCCCTCAATTGGGCCCGAGGTTGCATCGCTTACGCTGGTGGTCCATACCTACTGATTGCCTCAGTTCCTTGGTTAAGCATCCTAGCAATCTGGTTTGTTGCATCTCAAGTTGCCATGTTCCTTTCGTTTACTGGAACTGCAGATATACAACTCGGGGAAACATACGTCAATACAGAATCTGGAACATTTCTCTGGTCTGAATGGGACGGAAACAAATGGTTCATGACCGATTCTTTTGCTGAACATCCCTATCAAACAGAACTCATCATGGCTGATGGGAGCATGATTGGAATTAATTTCGTTCTTGCCTGCACTGCGTTACAATCGATGATTGTCTTCATCGGTGCTATTTCAGTACTGGATATCGATCGAAAGAGAAGGATTCGTGCTCTTCTTTTCACAATTCCAATCATACACATATTGAATCTCTTCCGAAATGCAGGCCTAGTTTGGATGCACATGTCGTATGACGGATGGGAATATCTCGGAATGAGCATGTTTGAATTTGGACACTCATATGCTTCACGAGTTGTCTCCCTATTTGCGATGTTTATTATGGCAATTGCAATGTTTGAATTACTTCCTGAATTGCATAGACATATCTTACGCTTACTCGAATCCGTAGGTTTACGGAAACGTAGAAAGCAGCACACTTAGTTCTTCATCCAAGGTGAATCAGGAGTGTCTCTGTGCCACAATTTTCCGCTCTGTGCTGGATATTCGATATGTTCTCGACCTTGTCCATCCATCATTCCCATTAAACTGGCAGGAGGCATTGGAGAGTCTATATTGGATGGTTGATTGCCAAAATCATAGGATTCTATTGTCTGGTCTGCGTCAAAAGTTTCCATCTGTTCACCAGTGTCTTTAGCCATTGAATCGTTTACTGGGCCAAGATCTGGAGCTTCCAGCATTGTTTGGCCTCCATCCATCGCCATCATTCGTTCTGCGAAGGCATCGGTCTTGTTCCATTCATCTTGTTGGATGTCATCTGAACGATTCGATGTTCCACGGATGATGAGAACCAATACACCAAACAAGACAAGCAACATCACAGCACCTGCACTGTAGACAATATCATTAGAAACACTTGGAGCAAAATCAGCATTGTCTCCAACGCCATCTCCGTCAGCATCTTTTTGTTCATCTGGATCGTTCGGGAATTGGTCATCAGGATTGAGGACTCCATCGCCATCTGTATCCATTGGGTTGTAGGATGTCTCACACACTAATGCGTATTCTCCAAGTTCGAATGAATCGATAAATCCATCTGAGTTGAAATCTATTTTGTCTGAAGAGAGTTCATTCATCAACTGAATGCTTTTGAAATCCTCAACAGAAATACGGCCATCTAACTGGATTGAGATAAGGGAAAGTTCATTTTCACAGTTGCATGCAAACGCTACAATTTCATTGAATTCAAGATATGAATCTCCGTTTTGATTGACCTCGGAAAATTCGATTGTTCTTCCGTCAAAGTCATCGAAATATTTGAATTCAGATGAACTAATGAGCCCATCTCCATTGATATCGTTATCAGTCATCATTTCTTTCAAACCTTCATCACAAGGCATGATTTCTTCAGGGTCAACTGGTTCATCAGGGCCATCAGGGCCACCATCTCGCCCATCCCATGTTGCAACAATTGAGACTTCAGAGAAATCTTCCAATGAAGTAACGGTAATGTCAAACCTGCCCTCAGCAGGGAAATAAATGTACAATTCTTGAGATGTGCCTTCACCATAGGAAATCCAATCCTCTTCACCAAATTGTCTGCCTGAATCCATCATATCCTCCTCAAAGAATGGGAAGTCATCAAATCCAAAGCCAGTCTCTCCTTCGCCTTCAATGAGTAATTCTCCTGAGCCACCAAATGTATTGATAATCAGCGTTTGTGTGTTTCTCCCAACATCGACATAGAAGAACAATTCTTCTCCAGATGGTGCACTCAATCCATCGATTTGTTCATCTTTAAACAGTTGAACTGGAGTTCCATCATATTCCCAAATGTAGAGATCTGTAAAGGATGCTGTAATTTCAACACCACTGAATACAGTTTCTGAATCGAGTAGGATGTACCATTTCCCAGGAGTTGGATTATTGAAAGCGATTTTATCACCAGCTCCAGGTGAACCAGAATGGTGGTCAGCCTCGCTTGCAGTTGGTGTATTCTCGATACGCATGTGGAGACTTGCTTCACCAAATCCTCCATCAAGGTCTACTTCAAGTCGCTCAGTACCAGTTGGTACGTCAATGAAGAAGTATTGATCGAGTCCATCATAGCCACTCATAGGGCCATAAGCGATACCAGGCGTAAGTTCCACAGCAGTTGTAGGATCTGCATTTGCAGGAGCATAGTTCATGTCAGCTAAGATTGTGTAGTCATTGGCTTTTCTGTATGTATATGTAATTACGTAGTAAATACCAGGTTCCACATCGAATAAGTTCACTTCCTCATCATTCCCTTGGCCCATAGACCAATCTTCCATTGTGGATGAGGTGCTTCCTTCTCCCGGTAAAATATCTTCAAACTCGAAGCCCCATCCATAGTCCGGATCAACAGGTCCACCCTTCGATATGGCTAACTGAATATTTCCTTTACCACCATATGTCTCGACTTTGAGTTCGGTAAGTGGTTCGGTTACGTTGACGAAATAGTAATTGATTGCAGCTTCGTAATCTTCTGCCAGATTGGATTGTTGAGTAATAGGCACACCTTTGAACAGTTCTGTCATTTCTTCAAGACTTGGTGGTGCTTCAGCAACATCCCAATAAGTACTGACTTCAAGTTCCTCTAGATCTTGATTTGCTACAAGAGCAAACCACATGACGTCATATTCTGGCCAAGTAAAACTTCCATAAACCGATCCATACCATCCAGTCAATTCCATATCGTAATCCCACGGAGCAGGAATTTCATCATACCCAACATAAACATTGAATGGATCTTCTTCTACCTCTTCTTCCCAATAGTAATCTGACCAAGCCCAAAAGGATACATCAAGATAGCGAGTTAAGTCTTCAATATCAACATAGAAAAGAAGTGTATCTCCTTCTTTGACATCTTCAATAATGATATAATCATCATTGACCAATTCGATAGCCTGTGCAATAATAGATCCATCAGGCATAACCCAATCCGCTCCATGAATGTCTCCAGTTCTTTCAAATGCATCATCGTTTAATGTATCTCCAACATCACTGCCTTCACCTTCCCAGAATGTCCATTGAGTCATGATATCCCAAGTTGTTTCATTCATTGAGTAGATGGTGAGGTCATCGATGATTCCTTCGAAATGGTAACAATCACATCCAGCGCCCATACGAGCAATGTAGAGTTCGTCACAAGATGAACCAGAAGTGAAGCAATCGTTTGAACCGAAATCACCTGCTGGAATGTTGGCATCTTCGGCTGAAATATTTCCTGCAGGTATTCCATCAATACGGAATTCTCCTCCAACACCTTCGATAATCTCAACCTCAATTGTTGACCATGTATCGACAGTTACGGACATATTGGATAAAGGATGCTTTGAAAGGCTGTATTCTGAAGAATAACCGATGTATCCTTCTGAAAGATACATTCCCCATCCATAATCTCCTTTCATTGTGATAAAGCGAATGCCACTCAAATCAGAAGGCTTGATCAATGCTTCAATTAACAATGAATCATTTGGTTCAAGACCATCATCGTTCGGGATGAGAATATGATCGTCTACGCCATTAAATCGAAGTGAAAAGTCAGCGCCCTGGCCAACTTCTACAACTCCATAGACAGGGAAGTATTCTGGATTATTTTCCAAATCATTCCAGGTTCCTGGCATGATGTTGCCCATGTTCGTCGAGGCAATATGGACATAATCTGCATCATCGGTTCCAGTCGGTTGTGCTTCACCCCAACTTCTGTACAAGAATGGAGTTCCATCATGCCAACGGTATCTTCCTTCATCTTGTACATCGTTTAATCCAATCCACAAATGTCGGCTTTGATTGTCAAAACCAGCAAATGTATCGAACACCCATTCATTTTCGATATCGGAATCGATGGTTGTCAGGTAACCGTCTAAGGATCGTGCTCTGTAAGCCGCATCTTCCCATGAGGATGCTGAAAGGAGATGATATGTCTTGTTATTTTCAGGATTGATTGCGGTATGAAGAATGTCAATTTCGTCTGTTATGTCAGCTTGCACTGGGCTTGCAAATACCAAAAGTGTTGATGCTACTAGCATAACAACAAGGCCTGGGGCAATAACTCTCTTCGGAGGCTTCATGAATTCTTTCATTCGATGGTGATTGATAAGACCATTGCCTACTAGGCTCATGTTAATCTTTAATGATGGAGCCTATTATAACAGATTAGTAATGAGATTTTACAAACTATTTATTGGAGCTTCTTGCCACCAATACGTAACTCTGTTTTGAGTGGCATTTGGTGTTCCCATGCAAATTCTTTGACAACGCGCCACCCCTTTTCACTTCCTTCATAATCGGTGACGTCAATCGTCTTGTTCCGGGTGTTTGCTTTGAAAGCAGCAACGGGTTCAGCATTTCTGAAGACGAGATATGCACTTCCAAAACCGAATCGTTCTTTCAGAACATCACCGAAGTACGGTGCGATAGGATCTGTTGGCGGTAATACAAAGTCTCGAATCGGATTAATTTCTTTGGCCGATGAGAGGAGTTCCTTACGGCCCCAACACACTTCGTGTAGGTTTTCGATAAGGAATCCTTTGACCAATGTTTCATCCTCTTCAAACCCATTAAGGATCGCTTTCAGTTCCTCTGGTTTGAAAGGAGTGCCAGAAAGTCGCAACAATTGTTTGAGTGTAATAACAGGATAGTCGCTCACAAGATTTCTTAGATATTCTCGACGAAGTTCTACAGGGTCGACATCATTTCTGGTGTGAACTGCTCTAAAGCCACCACGGAAGTCTTCAACAATGTGGCCAGTACGAATGAGCGGTTGAACCAATTTTCTAAATTCTGACTGAGTAAGAGCGTGGCGTTCTTTGAATAGATTTGGATCGGATTGTGTGCTAAAGAAATCAACAATATCTACGAGATCTTCTTCAGGTGGAATCCCTCGAATTGTAAGCAGTGTTTCGAAGTGTTCGTATGGTGCCCATACTTGGTGCCCCCTCATGTTCACACCTTTGTGAAGTCTGTTTGCACTTGCCATTGATTTCAGATTGGCACGGAAGACTTCACACCGACCACGTAGTGCGAAATCATCCCGAATTTCTTTAATTGTTTTGAGAGCCAATGTTTCATTTTCATGACGTGTTTCTTGATGTAAATGGTGTTGATGGAAGAGTGCTCGTTCTGCGATTTCACGTGGTTGCGGATCTACAACTCCTCCACGGATCATTCGTTCTCCAACTTGTTTGAAACCAATACGTTCCAAACCTGAACGCATTGGAGCACTCAGTTCAGAAATCGGTTCACTGTTGACATTTGTCAATACTGCAACATCCACGAGTTGATCTGCGTGGTTATCAAGAAGAATATGGAATGCATCACAGAACTCCTCAAAATACGCTGTTGGCACGTGCATGTCTTTGATTTCAAGATAATCATTTACCTTGAACATGAGGACTTTACCGACTGGATCAACCCCTTTGAACACGGGTAGATACCAACCACGGTCAAGTGCAGAGCGTACTTCCCAAATGAATCGTGACACATATGGGTCAGATTGTGTGAGAATACGCATCTGTCGGTCTTCGCGTCTTGGCGTTCGAAGGAGCGCGACTTCATTCGGTGCGCAATAGAAATTCTCAGGATCAGGGACGAGTGCAGTTACTTTTGCAATACGTCCTTCCTTCTCTAAATTAGATAATGCAACGAGAAGATCTTCGTAATTGCGTGAGACATAGAATCGTAATGTGCTTGCTTTTACTGGTCCCATTCGACGTACGACTTCTGCAAGTGCATCTTCGAAATCCATTGGATCGTAAACCCCGTGAACTTTGTGGAAGAGTGATAGACGTCTTCTTCGACCAATGACCTCTTCAAATTGTTTAACAAATAACATCTGTCGTTCAAGGTTCGATATTGCATTTTTCACGTCTCGTTCCATCTGTCGGTGTTCTTCGCCTTTCGGGAAATCTTGAACCAGTTCCTGGCGAGTGATGTTTTCGTGAGGATTGAGTTTTGTAAGAACAACTTCTTCCATGGCACCAATCCATGGTTCGGGCTTTAGACCCAGTAACATTGGGATGTTGTTTTTGGTCGTGTATCCCATTCGATTGTGTAATAGGCGTCCGCTGATGACATCAGAATCGAGTTGCAAATCTTTCCAATCCTTGAACCTAAAGTCTTCGATTCTGTACAACAATTCTTGTTGTTTTTGAACGAATACATGTTCATTAAACGCATCAAATACATCAGCATATTTCTTGAAAGATTTTTCGAGGACAAGATTTTGAATCCATCTGTATTCAACAACCTCTTCTTCACCTCCAGTGATAATGTGCTCATCCACTTTCAGAATAAATTCAGCTTCATCGGTTTGTGTAAAGAATCCAACTGAAATTACATTTCGAGTTTCAAGTTCATGAAGAATCCGATTAACTGCCTTTTCAGAGAAGGGTAATCGATTATGAATGATTTCTGCAGTCTTTGGTCCTTCTGAGCCAAGCATTTCGAGTACTTTTACCCGCATTGCTTCATGTGGGTCGCCTACAGTCATCGTCTTCCATTCTGTAGGTTGTGTTCCCTGGAAAGCGGTTGCAACTTTGAAAGACATGCCTGAAGTATCATAATCTCTCAAATCAACAATTGATTCGGATTCATTTGCTGCTAAACAACCGAGTGTCCCGTGAATTTCAGCCATGAATGGACTAAACCATTTGCCATCGATTTCAGGCATTCCAGTGCCTTCTAGTTTGGTAATTTTACCAGTTGCACAGAGTTCTTCAACCCAACCTCGAATGAGTTCATGGCCAATCCCTTCCAGTTTTTCTTTGTAAAGAGGATTGTTGAATGATCTGTCCAATCCTCCACCATGTTGCATTAACTCATACAGAGTTTGAGGGTTGTTTGGAATAGGTGCTTTATCGCTATAATAACGAACGAGTTGTTCTGTTGATAATTCAGTTGCTAATGAACGGGTGCCTAGAAGCCTTCGTAGTACTTCTGGATCAATGTCCTTGACGAGGAATGCTCTTGTTTTCATCGACATCAAGTCTTCAAATGCAGACATGAACAAACTCATCCCGAGCCGTGAAGGTACTGTCACCTTTGTGTGAACAATACGTGCATCGCCTTCGATACATGATTGCAGGAATTGGTTGAGACTGATGATATCGATGTCTCCAAAGAGAATCTCATTCTTTGCTTCCCGCATGAGCAAGGAATTTTCCATTGTTCGATGCCGATTAAGCAGTGCATCAGCTTTTTGTTGGAATTGTTGCGGACTGATTTCTTCTGCTCCAACTCGCTTTGGAATAATCATAGAACGGCCAGCAACCTCTCTAAATCGCTTAGCAAAAATTTGTGTATTGAGGATATATCGTTCGATGACTTCGATATGGTTGTTTGAACGGAAAGCCTCGTACAGTTGAGATGGGTCTACTTCTTGTGCAGTCCGAATCAAGAGTCCATTTTCATCAAAGGATAATTCGATGACGCTTACTCCAGATGTCTCAGCAATACCTGCCATAAAATATCCAAGAGCAGTATTGAATCCTCGTCCCCTACAGGTGGTAATAAGATAAGCAGGATGACCGCTACCAATAATTTGCTCAATGAGAATTCTGTTAGGTTCGGGGACTTGGAAGGAATCAATTGTATGTTCTTCCAAGTGACGAGCAATCGCATTTGAAACAGGCTTCGAAAGTCCGTATGCTTCTCTCAACATGATTCGAGGATCTTGTTCCCTACGAAGTGAAATCATACAATGACGAATGAGTGAAAGCAAGGAAGATGAAAGTTCCCTACTTCGTGATCGGGCTTCTCCAGACCATGATGGTACAGTAGGTCTGTATCCCGTAACAGAGGCTACATTGACTCTTGTCCCTTGGATATTTGTGACTCTGTATGTTGATCCACCGAGCAGAATGACATCTCCACCTCTCAGATTTGATACGAAGGAACCTGAGAGTTGCCCGAGAATCGAACCTTCTGCATTGAACACGAGATAGGAATTATCCGGTGCAATTGTACCGATATTGGTGTAATAGATCATTCGAGAATAACCACGTTTACCATAGGTGTTCTCCTCCCAATCAATCCAGACACGACGTTCTTCTTCGAGCATATCAAGAACTTCAATAAAATCATCATATGCGAAGTTTCTATAATTCCATGCACTTGAGACGATTTCATATGCCTCGTCAATATCGATTTGATTGATGATAACAAGACCGATGAGGAATTGTGCTACAACATCAAGGCAATTTTCAGGGAAATCAAGACGATCCATATCACCCGTTTGTATTGCTGCTTGAAGTGCTGCAAGTTCGATTAAATCATCAACACTGGATGGTAAAAATCGAGCACGAGGTATTCCACCAACGTGGTGACCTGCTCTACCAATACGCTGCAATGCTGTAGCAATGTCGCCTGGTGAGCCGAGCTGAATCACCATATCGACAGTACCAATGTCGATACCCATTTCAAGGGATGATGACGTAACGACGGCTCTGAGATGTCCATTCTTCAGTTTCTGTTCAACATCGAGTCGAATCTTCTTGTCCATTGAACCATGGTGGCCTGCAATCAGGTCTCCAAGATGTGGACGAAGCCGTTGTACGAGGGTTTCAGTCATCTTTCTTGTATTTGCAAAAACAAGTGTTGTTGTGTGGGCTGTAATCAAATCCGCAATGACGTCTATGTTCGCATCCAATATTTTCAAGACTGCCATGTCACTGAATTTTTGATGTGGAATGATAATGTCCAAATCAAGTTCCCTTGAACCCGAGACTTTAGCAATGTATACCTTTTGTCCATCTCCACGAGACTCACGGTCATCACTTGCAACAAGATATTCTGCAACAGTTTCCAACGGTTCCATTGTTGCTGAGATTCCTATTCGTTGAACTGGACGATCTAAAAGTGTGTCGAGATATGCAAGTGTAAGTGCTAAATGGACACCTCTTTTTGTTGGTACGAGAGAGTGCAATTCATCGATAATCATGTATTCTACATCACTAATGATTGGTTGAAATCGAGGAGATGTAATGGCAATAGCCAAACTTTCTGGAGTTGTAATGAGTATGTGAGGTGGATTTCGAAGCATCTTTTGACGTTCCGATTGAGGTGTGTCTCCTGTTCGTAATCCAACTTTAATTTCTTGAGCACGATCGGGTAAGAATCGTTCAGAGATTTCGGTCAATGGGCCGATTAAATTTTTCTGAATATCATTTGCAAGTGCTTTAATTGGTGAAATATAAACGCAATGAATACGCTTTTCCAATTTTCCATTAAGCGCTTTTCGAACAAGTTGATCGATGATTGTAAGGAATGCAGTGAGTGTTTTACCAGAACCTGTTGGAGAACAAAGCAACAAATGTCCGCCATCCATAATCGTAGGTATAGCAAGTTTTTGAGGCCGAGTAAAATCAGGGAATTTTTCCTTAAACCAGTTTCGAACCGGAGGACATAATTTCTCCAATAGGATATCAGTATCATAGGGATTATCTAGATACTCTATCTCAGGCATTTTTTATTCACCAATCTCAGTGGTGCGAGAGCGTTGGTGCTATACATATGATACTTTCGTTCTTCGCCTAAGCCTATTCAATTCCTTTCTTTCGCTTTCCGATTGTGGAGAACTTGAAATGTCATGTCCAACAGCACACGATGCGGGGATACTGATATGGTTGATGATGCACGACTTGAGCGACTTCAAGGAATGTTGAGGCAACGAGGGATTTTACTTCCTGCTTTCGACCTTTATGGCGGAGCGAAGGGATTGTACGATTTCGGACCAGTTGGTGGTCGCTTGCGCTCAAAAATAAATCAGGCCTGGCTTAATCACTGGATTAGTTTAGGTAATGTTGTGGAAATTTCATCTCCAACAGTGACCCCATACGAAGTGCTTGAAGCAAGTGGTCACGTCGGAGAATTTTCAGACTTCATGACTCAATGTGGAGAATGTGGTGAGGCAAGCCGCGCTGATACGTTATTAGAAAACCATCATCCAAATCCGGATTCATTGAATATTGGGGATTTGCAATCCTTACTCGATGAGGTTTCACCAAACTGCCCAGCATGTGGATCAGCCTCATGGTCGCCTATTGAAGCACAAAATTTGATGTTCTCAACAACCATTGGTGCAGGTGAATCAGGACGCCCTGGATTTATGCGTCCTGAAACTGCTCAAGGTATGTTTACCATGTTCCCGGCCTTGTATCGTCATTTCAGAGAGCAGTTGCCTTTTGGTGCTGTTCAAGTCGGTAAAGGATACAGAAATGAAATTTCACCACGTCAAGGAATGATCAGACTGAGAGAATTTAATATGGCTGAAATGGAATATTTTATTGATCCTGAGAGTCAAGAAACTCATGATTTTTCCTCTTGGGAAACCACGCCAATGGCTCTCATTGATGGTGATGGTAATTTGCACAATCAATCCCTAAGTGATGCTGTTGATGCTCATTTAATACGACATCAAACAGTTGGATTCTTTATGGGTAAGACCTATGATTTCCTTCTTAATTTAGGAATTGACGCTGATAAAATTCGATTTAGACAACATGCTCCAGATGAAATGGCGCATTATGCATCGGATTGTTGGGATGCTGAATTACTCGGTTCCTATGGATGGATTGAATGCGTAGGTATCGCACATCGTGGCTGTTATGATTTAGAAGCCCATGAAAATGCAAGTGGAAGAACACTTAGAGCTAGGAGGGAATTCTCAGAACCTAAAATTATTGAAATCGATGGATGGACAATCGATGGAGGGGTTGCAGGACCTGCCTTTAGAGGAGATGCGGGCCAAGTAAAAGTCCTCGTAGAATCACTTGATTCCGATACTGAATTCCCTACAGAGGTTGCACTCGATGATGGTCGAACATTAACTGTTGAATCTGAACATGTTAAACGAGTTCAAAAGACTGTAAAAGAAACAGGGGAGTGGTATATCCCTCATGTTGTTGAGCCCGCATTTGGTATTGATCGTATTCTATGGCATGTTTTGGATCATGCCTATGATGAATCAGAAAAAGGCGGGGAGCCTTATCGTATGTTGAAATTATCTTCATTAGTTGCTCCAGTCGACGTTGTTATTCTCCCGTTGTTTGAAAAAGATGGAATGGGCCGTATCGCTTCTGACTTGCATAAACGATGTTGTTTGATTCCTAATCTTGTTTCGATGTACGATGCAAGTGGATCGATTGGTAAGCGATATGCCCGAGCCGATGAGATTGGTGTCCCGATTTGTATTACAGTTGATCATCAATCGCTTGAAGATAATACTGTTACAATGCGAACAAGAGATGACGGTTCGCAAGTCAGAATTTCTATTGATGATTTACCGTTTCTTTGAATCTAAGAAACACCTTCAAGAACCGCCGTCATGATGATTGGATATGAGCGGCGCTTCAGACTGGACAGAGCGCCATCGTCCGATGTCCGAGCATCAATTAGAAGGAAATGAAATCCAACGTCGTCAAATTCGTGAATGGCTTGATGGCTGGATTAATGGGAATCCCAAGAAGAAAGGAATACTGCTTGTTGGCCCTCCAGGTGTCGGAAAAACAACCGTAGCTCGTGCAATTGCAAATGACTTGGGATGGACTGTTATTGAATTGAATGCAAGTGATTCGAGGAATGCTGCTGCAATTCGAAAAGCAGCAACTCAAGGNTCAACNCATCGTTCTCTATTCCACGATCCCAATAAACCTCTACAAAGAACACTNATCCTTTTAGATGAGGTTGANCATATTGGAGGNGGATTGCGNAAGGTGAGNGAAGATCGCATTCAAAAGGAGTTAGAGGAAGATTCTGTTTCGCTTTCTGGCGATTCTGGTGGCAAAGCGGAATTATTACGACTTCTTGAAGCAACAAAGCAACCTGTCATCTTGGCATGCAATGATATCATGGGCTTATGGGGTCGTTCATCTTCAACTTGGAGAAATACCAAGGATCGCTTTTCAAAACATTTGGTCACAATCAACTTTGATCGTGTATCGAATGAGGCCCTACGTAGAATTGCACGCCGTGTTTTACGTGAAGAAAACATCGAATTCACACAGGATGCCATTGAATCATTGATTCAAGGAAATCATGGGGATTTACGTGCCCTTGTTCGTGATCTCCAAGTTCTTTCAACCGGTTCAATTTCATCTTTGACAAAAGATCAGGTCACAGAGCATCTTGAAGCTGGTGTCCGTGATGTTACGACTGAAGTATTTCCTGGTATGGAAAACCTGTATCGTTCTCGCACAGCACAAGAAGCCGTTCAACTTGGTAGAACCATAGATAAACAGCCATCGGATCTCATGAATTGGGTTCATTGGAACAATTCCTCACTTTTTGGCAATGAATCCATACAAAAAGCCTCGAATGCTTTAGTTGTGGCTGACAAGTCCGTTGAAAGTAGATACCGAGATTTGGCCCACCATTCTTCGTATTGGACACTCCATCTATCTTCGCTTTCTGCAAGTGTTGCTAACTCAAAGCCACTTGAGGGCCGTATCTATGCGAGTTATCCTCATTACTTGCGTCGTTCAGGTTCTTGGACTCGACCAGCAATCATCTCACATCTATCCGATATGTCGAAAACAAGTAAATCGACTGTTCGAAGAGAATTTTTGCCGTTATTATCTGCACTGAGCAGAGAAGATTCTGTAATCGGCGATCCGAATCAATTTTCAATTTCTTTGTCGCTTGGACTCAGTTCACAAGAACATGCAACATTGTGCAATATGCCAGTTAGTCGAAAATCAACGAAAGCCATGATGAAGGCTTTTGATGAGGCTGAACAAAAATGGAAAGAACCCATCATCGCTGACATTATTGAAGAATCACTTCCTGAAGAACCTACACAGGAAGTCCTTGACGAGGTTGTTGAAGAACCGACTATTGATTCAGCTCAACGCACATTATTTTGATTCTTCAATAGGTTCTCTTGAAATCATTCGTCGCAATCGTGCTAAAGCACCGCGATTTGTCTGATCTTTCGATTCAGATCTCCAAGTATGTGGATGTAGAAGGATAACTGCAGTAAGTAATTCCAATCTTCCAAACCACATGAGTATTGAAGTCCATATTAACGCACCCGAATTCAACCCTGCCCACGTTTCGGTCGGTCCATAGTTTCCTAAAGTTGGACCTGTGTTGCCTAAACTAGATGCAACTAATGCGAGAATTGATTCGAAATCTTCTCCAGGTATTACCAATGCGAGAATGATGGAGGATATTGCAAATAATCCAATCCAAACGAAAAGCATTCCAACGATTAATCCAAGCTGTTGGTCTCCTACGACCTGATTATTCATTCGAATTTTTTGCACCTTTCTAGGTTGTGCAATTCGAATCAATTCTCTCATTGCAACCTTGAATGCGAGATTGACTCTCATCAATTTTAATCCACCACTGGTACTACCAGCACATGCTCCAATGATCATCAGAACAAAGAGCAACAAGTGGGTAAATACAGGCCATTGCATGTAATCTGTAGATGTATAACCTGTTGACGTTCCAATCGAAACGACGTGGAATAAACTGTCAATGAACGAATCAGCAGTTGTGTAATCTCTTGTAACCAATAATGCAATGGTTATGAAAAGGAATGTAGTCAAGATGTAAACGAGATAATTTTTGAATTCTTCATCTTGTGTAGCTTTCTTGAATTGTCCTTCCCGAATGAACCACAACAGAGTGAAATTGATTCCACCAATGAACATAAAGAAGATGATAATCAATTCAACGGTGTAGGATTCAAAATGTCCAATACTTGCATCATAGGTTGAGAATCCTCCAGTTGGCATTGTTGTTAATGCGTGATTTAATGAATCAAACCAGTCGAGTTTTCCAATCGTGATCAATAAACCGAATTCGAGTATTGTTAATACGAGATAGAGAGTCCAAAGTGCAAGTGCAGTCTCTTGTAACTTCGGTTTCAATCTTGATAATGATGGACCTGTTAATTCGGCTCTAGCAAGGGCCATTCCTCCACCAATGACTCGAGAAAGAATCATCATTCCTAGCATAATGATACCCATACCTCCAAACCATTGTGTGAGTGATCTCCAGAGAAGCAAACCTCGAGGTTGTGAATTAATACAATCCATTCCAGGATAACAACTCGGACTCATTGAAGTGGAAATTACTGTTGCTCCAGTTGTTGTGAATCCAGACATCGATTCGAACCAAGAATTCACTGCGCCTCGAAGAATGTCGGCTAAATCTGATCCTTCTGTAAACGGTCCATGGAAGACACCTCCAAGCCAATAGGGGAAGGCTCCAACCAAAACTGCAAGAGGCCAAACAAGTGCAACTGCTGCAAATGCTTCTCGATCTCGCAATCGAGTATGTGTGTTTCTTCTGGTTCCGAAACGTAACATGATGAAACCAATGAATAATGACAAACCTGCTGGCAGTGAGAATGCTCGAATTGCTAAATCCCAATCATCAAGGAAACCAGTGATTATTGCGCAAAGAACGAGTGGTATGGTCAACGCCACCAATGTCCAACCAAGGATAAGACCAAGTACGTCAAAACGCATGATTACACCTTAAATTTCTTCTCAAGATCGGCGACTCTATCGGGTCGACAAAACAAAATTAGTCGATCTCCGTCCACAATGGTTTTTTCTCTTGATGGTCGTAATGTCTCCCATCCACCCATCGTGTTTCTTCGTTGAATGAAAGCAATTCGAGCCCAATCAGGTATACCTGCATCACCAACCCTCTTTCCTACGAATTTCGTGGCATTCGATACTGGAAGACTGATTCCAACGATGTCAGGAATATTTGAGAGAATTGCGTAGGCTCCGGCAGCTCTTGTATGGATATGTGCTAGAATGTTATCCACTGCAACACGCTTGATGTCCACTGCAAAGGTAATCCCCATTCGTTGTGTAACTTTGACCAAGTCTGAATCCTTTAGAATCAATCCTGTACGCGTAACACCCATATCATTGGCGAGAAGAGCTGCAGCGATGGAAATGTGGTCATCTTCCAAGGCTGCAATAGCGATATGATGTTCATTAATTCCAATCTCAGTGAGAATGTTTCGATCAAGGAAATCTCCATGAATCACTTCAATATTGCCATGAGAACCGATATCGGATCCTGATAAATTGTTGGCGATATTCAAATCTCGTTCGATGACAGTGACAAATGCTCCACTACGCAACCAATCTCTAGCTATACGCTTTCCAATCTCTGTTGCTCCAATAATTGCAACCTTTGGTTTGGTTGGGAAATCAATTGACTCATGACCAAACGATGTGAGGATGCGACTGAAAGAAGCAAGTCCTGTTGTTGCAACAGCGATTCTATCCTTTGGCATTAATGAGAAATCCTTGTTTGGAACAGTACTGATTTCTCCATCTCTCTTCACTCCGACAATAAGAGGTAAGCCACCTTCGACACCTAAGCTGGCTTCAGCAAGAGTTTGATAGATTACATTCGATGCATTCTGTGTGACATTAAGTTCAATGATGTATGCTTCATGACCGAATGGAATAACCTCTTCAATTGCAGAAGAACGCAATCCACTCGAAAGTCTACGGATTGCACCATCAACTGGATCAATTGCGTAATCAACAGAAGCCCAGCGACTAAGATGGCCTTCAGTATGTTCTTCAACATAATGCGGATTTCTGAATCGACCTATGGACAGGAGTGTCTTTTGAATTGAAGAACCGTTTTGTCGTTTATGCTCGTCTTCTGCAAGAGCACAAGCGATGAGATTACGGTCATCAGAATCCGTAACTGCTACGAATACTGTCGCATCGCCAATGCCTGCTTCAATCAACGAATCACGTGATGTAATATCGCCATGAATGACCAGAGCATCGAGAGATTGAGCATTCTTAACTGCCCTGGAATCATTGTCGATTAGGACAACATCCATCGTTTCTGCACGCATAGCACGAGCTAATTCCGCTCCTACTCTTCCAGCACCGCCAATAATTACTCGCATTTACATCACCTCATTGATAGATAGGGAATTTCCCACCGCCATAATTGATTGATCCAACCGTATCAAATGTACGATCCCGTTCAATGTCTTGATTATCTCCATCACTATCTCCAAACTTGAGTGGGTAGTAGTAGGCATGGATGTAGTTTCCAGTAGGATCTGGCTTCTCAATCCAATCGATTAGTGCAGAGGATGTATGGAGAAGCCATTTGTTGTTTGTAACGTCAACAGAGGCCTCAACAAAACATGTGTTCAATTCAATCGAGTTTGCATTGCACCACTCATCGGACATTGGAAGTTGAATGTATCCCCAAGCGTGTCCTTCCCATTGCGTGAATGATTTACTCGATAAAACGCCAAAAACATACCATCCTGGAACGCCACGAACTTTGAGCATGCTTAGGAATGCATTCGTTTGTTCATCACAATCGCCTATACCTGCAGCCAAACAACTTGACCCACTACGTGGAGGGTGAGGCGCATCATTGTCATACTCGATATTATCACGAATGTAATCGAACGCTCCTCGTACGAAATCGTAAACGTTGTCATTTCCTTCAGGAAGGTTGCTCTCAACACTTGCGACCGCAGCAATCACATTTGCTGCAGTGCCATCGATTGCATAATCGGCACGAGCATAATTGTACCATTTTGCATATGAAGGATTGTTAGTGCCTGTGAATGTGTTTTCTCTTACTCCATTGCCTCTGTTAGCAAAATCTGCAAAAGTGCCACTTGATTCAGAAGTAATACCAGTTGTAAAACCAGGGACCCGTGGATCGATATTATCTAAATCACCATCCCATGTGTAAGATTTTGTTTTTATTGTGGTTTGGTATTCGAAAGAGGTCGATTCGGACGGACCTAAGTTCATTTTAACTTTCACACAAGGACCTCCAATACAGAAATCATCACCAGAGCCTGATGTACCAGGCCACCACACTTCATGACCATTGGCGGTGACAATCTTGTCAGCAACCATTCGGGGAGGAATTCCTTCTAGAGGTATATTGATCACTTGTCCATCAATTATTAATTCTATTTTCGTCACATCTTGAATTAATTGATTGGGTGCTGGACTTGTTCCATCGGTATAAACAAATGTTGTGCTATGACCCTCAAGTGCTTTGATATCAGGTGATATTGGTAAAGTTTCAAGCATATATTCTCCAGTATTTGAATCAGTATTTGCTATTGAAACAATTCGATTTAGGGTATAATCTGCTTCGATATCATAGACCATATAGCCCAATGTGGGATTTTCAAGGAATTCTTTGATATCTCCAACTTCAGACAAAACATGTTCTCTTGCTTGTGGAGAGAGCATAATGAATGCAACCAGGCCAAGCATAACTACTGTACGGAACCTGTTCCTACCTCCTTTGAGAATATTCTTAGTTCTACCACGATCGCTCTGAACGAATCCTCGACGTTTTGGTGCTTTGGTCATCTTGTAGGTACTAGCTCCAGTATGGCGGTCAAGTTGAATACCAATTCGTTCATTCATGATACGACTGCTAGCAAGAACTCTACCACAAGAGTAACAGATGGTATCACCATCCATCGTCGGAGAATCGCAGTAAGGGCAGGAGCCCATAGAGAATTGGTTAGCCATTCATCGTTTAATGGTTGTGTGAGAAGACCGACCAATCCTTTGATAGGGAAGGTCCGGGCGGAAAATTCATTCCTGTTCATCGGATTCTACATGATCGACATAGATAATCGCACT
>NHFS02000068.1 GCA_002171315.2 Euryarchaeota archaeon TMED117
ACAACGTCCACCAAACACCTGAATTCCAGTCTTTCACCTTCAGTCCATCCAACGGTCCAAAAGGAATCATGTTGAATATTCCAAGGATGAGGTTTGCACCTATCCAATACACGACTGCGTCGTAAACCATGGCTTGCCATACTAGGGTCCCATCAGCAAGATATTCCATTGAACTGTAATCTTGAGCATTTGTGAGGATAAATATGAGCGCTCCAAGAGGAATCCCTATGATGAATAATCCGAGATTAACAAGCGGGCCTGCAATGGCGATATGTCCATTTTGCCGCCTTGTCACGAGGCCAGCAACCATAACAGCCCCTGGAGCCATGAAGAGAATACCTAAGAAGAAGGCAAGAAACATTCCGAATTGAAGTCCTTTAGGATCCGCTCTGAATTCGGCCCAACAACCATTTTTCTTTGCAACAATCTTGTGACCTATTTCATGAAGAACGAAAGCAGGGCCGACTGCGATGAGCATTATTGGCATAGCAATGAGTACTTGTATTAGCCATGGAGAGAAGCCTTCTCTCATTCCTGCTAATCCTCCAGCACTCATGAACCCTAGAGCAAGTGTGAAAGCTCCAGTCGCATAGAGAAGATGTGTTTTTTCTTCTTCACTAAAGTGCCAAATTCCACCTTTGTGAAGTTTCGGTTGGGTCTGAGTTATAGCCCGAAAGAATCCTTCCATTGGATTACGTGATGCTGGAGGTTCATTTGCATGAACTCGATGAACACGTTGTTGAGAGCCAGCAAACGGATTGGTTTCGAGAATGTCCGCCCTTGGGTCCCGAACCATGTCTTTCTCAGTCGTAGGTGCTCTTTGAAGGCTCGCTCGCGATGTACGAGACTTCATGAGGTTGAACGCTTAGGAACAATAGAATCTCATGTCGATGCCCCGTCGTGCAATGAAAAATATGGGCTTACAGGCCTGTTGCCTTCGTTGTGATGAACCTGATGATGCCGGTAGCGACCGATGTAAAACCTGTATTGGGCATCATGAATCCATACGTGACAAGATTGCGAAAGCACCTCCTGATGATGCATTTTACCAATTTGCGAAGGAATTGTTAGCAATGGCTGCAGCCCCTCACCGTTTCGATAACGATCCTATACATGGTAAAGCGCTCGAAGAACAGCAAATACTCGCTTCCAAACTTGTATCAAAACCCACTCCACTGACTGAGGAAGATATTGTAGAAACATTTCAACAGCAACGTAAAACAACAAAGAGTAACCTCATCCAATCTATTGCAAATAAAAACAAATGGAAGGATTCACCTCCAAAGCCAGATGTTGCCCGCCATATTGGCGAAGAAGCATGGAGAAATGAGGACCTTGATGATTCAGAATATCATGCAAATAGGACAGTGCCGAGTAAAAATATCCCTTCAATTGATCGTTCTGATCGAGTTGGTGAAGACAAGGAAATGGCTGCAAGAGTTGATATTCAAGCTAAAGGAAAGGGTGTTAATCAAGAGTTATTGGATATCATCGAAACTGAGGAGATCCATCAACAACGACAGAAAAAAGACAAGTGGAAATCTACAATCTCTGATGTAGATGATTTACTAAATGATGATTAATGTCTAATTTATATTAAGAAGGTAATTAATTTAAAAGTTTTTTAAAAAATCTTAGTTAAGAATGTATGAAACTCTTTGCTTCCCCTTTCCTTTTGATTTCTTACCTGTAAATTCGAGTTGACCGATCTCAGAGATGTTTCGAACATGTGTTCCAGCGCAAGGACACATGTCTTGTTGTTCTCCTATTGTTATCACGCGTAAATCATTGATAAATGCGGGTAATAAGTCCATATTCGTACGTTCCTGAGGCATGATGNNGTTGATTTCATCNCGTGTCATTTGTGAATCAGTAACTTCTAATCCTTNCTGGATTTTATCATTCACCTCGGATTGTAATTCTAATAACATCTCTTCAGTGAACTGTATTGGGTGGAAATCAATTCTTGAACGATCTGTGTGGATTTGATTTCCAACAGTACGGACTCCATCGAAGAGTTCGTAGGCAATACCACTTACAAGATGTTGTGCAGTATGCATTTTCATGTGCGCATAGCGGCGTTCGAAATCAATCTCACCCGTTACTTCATCNCCTACTTCTAACTCAAACACATCTTCGANTGTATGTTCAATAACATCTCTTCCACGTACTTCTGTAACGTTTAATTGACCATTTGGACCATTTAAGATACCCAAATCCCAATTCTGCCCACCTCCAAGAGGATAAAATAAAGTTTGATCTAAAGCAATTTTATTNCCTTCGATTTTTGTTNCGGTAGCCGTAAATTCTTTTTCATAAGCTGCTTCTATTGAAGATAAGTACAGTCGTTCTGTTGTCATTCGTTCATCTCCATCAGTTCTTCCCACAAATTCATTCCGTTCAAGAATCGTTGATCGCATGACCACATATCTTGATCTATTGGAAGATTTGTTGGCATAATTTCTAAAATTTTAGTATTTGTTGATTCTTTTTCGCCACTGTACCAAGATTCTATGAGGCCGTCATACCGTTCAAGTTGTAATTGTGTATCAGAAAAATGATCTACTTCTGTATCGAGATGGAGGAATCCTGTAGCTGATTCACATTGTACATTATAGCGAATAGTTACATCTGTGAGACAATGTTGTTTAGCCCAAGGAATCCAGGTATCTTTTGTTGTATCAACAACCGCATCGAAAACCTGATCTCCTTCTATTTGACTCGCACCTTTTAGGTGAACATTAAATCCATCCAGAGTTTTTTCTGAAGAGACAATTCTTGCTTTATTGAGAAGAATGACACCTTGCTTTGCGAGTTGAATATTCATGGATTTCATAATCCATTCATGCCTATATCCTTCGCCCTTTCCCTCGAAACCTCGCTCTGTTTCAAAATTAAGAGGAATGTTTTCTTTATTTTTGAGTAGACTCGGCCATACATTTGGTAACCCAAATTCAGTCGTGTGATCTGCAATAAACACGGAGCATCCTTCCTTCAAAGCGGAATATGCACAACCATATGCGATTAATCCAGCTCCTACGATGAGAACTCGAATTGGAATCACCTACTGAGGATTTCTAAAGCATCTACAGGGCATGAAGGAATACAGTGTTCGCAATAAGTGCATAATTCCTGTTCAACAATGGCGAGGAGTTCTTTCATAGATAGAGCATTTGTTGGACAGAGTCCAATACAGGCTCCACAACCGTAACATCGATCATCATCAACGACGAATTCGAGTGTTGCCATGTTGGTTCCAGTGGACATCATCATATTTGTTCTTCGTTGGTTCGGACATCTTTTCTGATATATGTTGATTCCAAGAGAAATAAAAAAAGTTTTTTTGAAAATGAAAGAGAATATTATCTTCACACCCCTTTATTTCCACTGGAGAGAAATTCATAATCTCTAAGAAACAACAAAACAGAAATGAATAATGAAAACAACAAAATCCATCTGAAGATTATCGCGTAAAGTGTATATTATTATTGTAAAAAAGTCATGAGAATTCAAGGATCAGTAACCACGAATCGTTCCAATGGAAACAGGGGGGTGTGACCCACAAGTTCTTCTGTTGCCAATGAATCGTCTAAACATGGTCGTTTATGCACCTGGGCGTACAACAACATACCCATCATCTCCTCCTGACAAGGGCTTAAGGTATCACTATCTTGGGGGAGGAAATGAAGTTGGTAATGTAGGAATTGTACTTGAAGATCCATCAGCAAACCGTTTGTTGCTTGATTATGGCCTTGCCCCAACCAAACCACCTCGCTATCCAGATGAAGCCCCATATGTTTCGGATGCAATAATTACTCATTCACATATTGATCACTTAGGAATGGTTCCTTGGTTAGCCTCAAACCACAATACAAAACTTCACGCTACCGAATTGACTGCGGCTATCTCAGAAATGATGTGGTATGATTGTCATAAAGTATCTTCAATTGAACGATACCCTTTACCTTGGGATAAGCGGGATATTGACATCGCATTATCATCTTGGAACACTCATAAATTCAACATTCCTTGGGAACAAAACGATTGGAAATTAGAACTTCATCGGGCAGGGCATATACCAGGTGCAGCGATGTTGCATGTTGATACCGGGACAAAAAAAGTTCTCTTCTCCGGAGATTTCGATACCCGTGACTCTCAACTTGTTAGTGGTGCAAAGCCCGTTAAGACCGACGTGTTGTTTGTTGAAGGAACATATGGTGGTCGTGATCACCCTCCAAAAGAAGAAGAAAATCTCCGTTTTATCAAGCGTGTGGCGGAGGTTGTACAAAGAGGAGGGACTGCACTTGTTCCAGCGTTTGCTAATGGACGAACACAAGATGTCGTAATGCTTCTTCACAAACATCTACCACATCTCGATGTTCACGTCGATGGAATGGGCAAACGCGTTGCAAAACTACAGATGGAACATCCTGAAACCCTACGTGATCCAAAAGCTCTCGAAGATGCATGGAGATGGTGTAGAAGGGTTTCAAGTAAATCAGATAGGAAAAAAGCACTTGCTGCAGACGTCATCGTTTCAACATCAGGAATGCTTGATGGTGGCCCGTCAATTTGGTATCTTAATCGACTACGTCATGATCCTAAAAACGCCTTGTTACTGACAGGTTACCAAGCGAGAAACACGGGCGGTCGCCGATTACTCGAAGAAAACAGAATCCCAATATTTGGCAATTTAACATCAATCGATCTCGAGATTGACCAATATTCCTTTTCGACTCATGCTGGACATAGTGAAATTATCCAGTTTGCTAAGGATTGTGAAGCAGAAGATGTGGTGATATACCACTCCGACCCAACTATGGCAAGACCACCACTTGCTAAGGCGTTAGAAGAAAATGGACACAATGTGCATGTTCCAGAAAACGGTATTTCTGGAATACTTGAATGATTCATTCAGCCGAAGAGGTTGAATATATCAACCTAAAGGGACTGTTGATACTCATGGCGGCAAAAGCACCAGGCGGGAAGAAGCGTCCACGAAGGAAACGTAAGTTGCGACTCAGTCTTCGCCAAAGTAAAATAAAGAAGGCAGACACATATACAGACAGTCTTGGATGGTCGACAGATGTTGGTCGAACTTTAGAAGATGCTCCTAAGAAAGCCGAGCCTGAAACCCTCATGATTCAATGCGATATGTGTGGTTGCAGATTAAAAATTCCAAAACCAAAACGAGCGAGATACACAGTCACTTGCTCCTATCCAGAATGCAATCATATAATGTCATTCGATTAAGATGCCAAGAGTAATTTTTCTTCTCATTATTTTCATATTACCTTGTTTACAAGGATGTTTAGGCACTTCTGAAGAAGTTTCTGATCAATCAATTCGATTGGCTACAACAACATCAATGCGAGATTCAGGACTCTTAGCAGAGTTATTACCAATCTTCACCGAAGAAACTGGAATTGAAGTTGATGTTATTGCCGTAGGCTCTGGAGCTGCCATGAATCTTGCAAAATCAAACGATGTGGATGTACTCATATCCCATTCACCAACTAATGAAATTCAATTTATCGAGGAAGGTCATGGAATAAATCGAACCACATTTGCTTGGAATAGATTTGTTCTTGTTGGACCAGATCAGTTAAGTGGTAATTTAACAGAAGCGATGNCATCTCTTGTCACTGAAAATAAATGCTTTATTTCGAGAGGAGATTCATCAGGGACGCATATCAAAGANCAAGATGTTTGGAGAAGTGTAGCGGAGATCAATGATTTTACATTCATAAATAACGAATTAGGATATCATCCAGATTGGGAAGGCTATCAATCAATTGGCCAGGGCATGGGCGCTGCGATTACAATAGCCAATGAGTTAGAATGTTGGACTTTATCAGATAAGGGAACGGCATTATTCCGTTCAGATAATATTGAGCTAAGTATTCAAGAATTCGAATCATCAGAATTGGTAAATCCTTATTCTGTTTTATTATTAGAAAATGAAAAAATTTCAGAAACGACTCGATTTCGAGACTTTCTCCTAAACAATCACGATTTAATTGACACCTATACAGTTGGAAATCAAACACTCTTCCAGAGCGGTTCACCTTAGAGATATTCCCTCTCCAAACGGTTTGGTTTTACCCACCCATCAATGAGAATCATGTGAGGGACTGTTAACGCAGCAAGACCAATAAAAATTATCCGCAGTAACTGGGTTTCAATTTCAATTGATCCTTGATTTAGAGCTAATAACAAACCACCAACAATCCATGTAATGATTGAAAATAAGAATGTCAACCAGTAAATTTTTTTGTTTGATAAACCATCATTCAAGGTCGAATATATGTTTTTGAAATGACGTATTGAATGTACAAAACAGAAGTAAAACGCAAATGCTAACAATGGTGGAAGCAGATAAAAGGTGATGCCCAGGAAAATAAGTTCGAAACTTGTTTTTTTCCATTTCTCATTAACATAGAATCGTGTGATACAATACAGAAGAGCACAAGCAGTTAGTGCTGTTGTAACGTAAATAAATCCCCAGACCCATCTGGTACTTTCCCCACCAATTAACGCTGAATATATTTCATCAACATTTGTCATATGCGCCATACTAATTCCACAGATAACCACGCCTCCATGCGCTACAACTTCGATCCATACACGAGCATCTTCGAGTCCATGAACATCACCAATGCCAAAATGAATCATGCTTATTCCAAGGAACCCAATTAATGCGATGACTGGAAATTTAATCCAAAAGAGTACAACACATATTGAAATTAACACATAGAAAATGAAAAACGAAGCAGATTTTTTCAAATCCCCCATCCAACCCAAACGATATGCTACAGCCCCATCCATCGCCCCATGTGGCAGTCCGATGAAAACAATTGCAGATATTGCAATAACGTTGAGAACACCAAGATCATTTATTATCACTGTGAGATCCATTTTCAAACCTCATATTTTTATTGCCCACTTTACAAATCCTCTCGCAAAGATTAGTTTTGGCATTGAAAATATAACTTTCAATCTTAACTTCCAATCCACATCTCCACTCAAAAAACGAGCAAATTGATCACCATTTAATCGCTTACCCATACGCGAAAAAATAGTAGGGGCGTGACTGGGCCAATGTTTTAGAATTAAGAGCAAGATTTTATCCATCCACAAGTCAATTTTCTTATGCGGTGATCTAAACCGAAGAGGTTTGTTTTGTTCAACTCTTTGAATTGCTTCTCGTATTTGCTTCTGAATAAAAATGAATGCATATCCACTTCCAGGACGGATTGCTCCTCCGTTACCTCCTAAACCAGGGATTAGAGGGTCGCGCTGAGAAAGTTTCCCCATTGGAATAACACCCGATTCTTCCTCGATAATTTCGAATTTTGAAACATTGTAAATCTTCTCAACATATCTCTTGATAGTATCTCTGTAGAACGACTCATCAAGTTTTTCTGGCGTAAATAGAGTCGATTCAACAAGGGCTTCTGTTTCAGAAAATGGAATGAGGTAGATAAAATGCATTCCATTTGATTGATCAACACGAAAATCCATCAATGTCACGGTTGTAGAATCAAAACACCTCTCCTCCACACGAATTGTTTGACCAAGAAAGTGCTGCAATAGGGCATTTTTTGGTACGCTTGGAGGCCGAGTATCAAAGAGATTTTTTTGATTATTCTCGATAGAACCTTGCGGTACAAATGAAACCCCGTTTTCTAGCGCGACTTTTTGACAATAATCCATCCACTCATTTCTCTTCAAAACGTGGTATGGCTTCGTCGTTGATTCTAAAATAATGGTTTCTTTATCTGTAATTATACTCCATTTTCCCCAGGAGTTTTTTGATAATTCAATAGGTTCTTCAAGAACAGGGTGTCTCCAGAAACCCCAACAATGATCTCTTTTTTTAGGAGCATTTTTTGGGATTTGAATCGTTAATGAATAGTCAGGTAGTGATCCCATTTTAGAGGCAAAGGACAAAGCTGCACACCCATCTCCGATTATTGATATGTCTTTCAAAAACCAGTCACCCCACATAGGGCAGCCCGTTTAACGAAGCATGCAGGTTTGTGTTATGCTGAACTCTACGCAATGGTATTCTTCGAACGAGAGTTGAAGTTGCTCGGATTGAACAGAGAATCTTTTTGGACTTTGAAACAGTGCATTTTCCATTTTCCCAGCGATAATTGGTTTTTACAATCTCCATCCCAATTTGACGGTAGACACGACCAGCAATTGAGATTGCAATATGAGCACGCAATGGGAGATAAGACAGCCCCTTTACCCCACTCGCATAAAATATCTCGGCCAAAGCCAATAATTTTTTCACAGCCAATTGCACTGTAATGTAGTCATCAGAAGAAGGGTTTTTTGATGCTTCAATTATTTCGCGTGGGCTCATTTGATTGACCCATTCACCAGGTATGTATCTTCGATTCATTCGAGCGTCTTCCAATACATCCCTTGGAATGTTTGTTAATTGCATACCAATTCCTAGGTCGATAGCATGTGAGCGAGCACGGGGATCTGAACAATCGAGAACGTGGCACATGAGCAGGCCAACAGTTCCCGCGACTTTGTAGGCATATCGCATCAATGAATCCACATCTGGTAACTCTACAGATTCGTCTTGATCCTCTAACAATCCTTCTATCAAAGCAAGAACGACAGTTTTCGGGAAATTTTTCTTATTCAGTAATGGTAAAAATGCAGTTAAAGCGGAGTCTGTGGGCCCTTCTCCACTCTGTAATTTTTCTTGGATTGAGATAAGCCTCTTTGGCCCATTTTCAATATCACCATCAGCCATATCATCGAGTAATCTGCAAAATGCATACAAATGCGCAGAATCCTCTCCAACCTTTTTTCCAAGAAATTTCTTTGCCCAATAAAAACTCTCGCCGTTTGCAGCAAGTGATTCTTCAGGACTCAGATTCTCATTCGACAAATTGTCACCACTGTGATATGAAATAAATCTAAGAATTTACTTATAACTAATTGTTTAGATTCTATCTGGTTATGAAATTGGGAAAAAACCGAACATTATGAATGAAAACACCCAGTCAATGTCATGACAAAGAAGCCCCGTCGGAAAAATGCAGCCGTTATTGGTAGTGGTTTTGGTGGCTTAGGTGCAGCAATACGCCTACAAAGTGCAGGAATTCAAACAGTACTCTATGAGGCCCGGGATTTGCCTGGAGGGAGAGCTTATGTGTACCATGACAAAGGATACACGTTCGATGCTGGGCCGACAGTTATCACTGCACCACACACTCTTACAGATCTCTTCAAACTCTCAAACAAACGTCTTGAAGATTATGTCAAATTAGTCGAAGTAAGTCCAATGTATCGATTAATCTGGTCCGATGGAGATCGGTTTGACTATGTTCGTGATGAATCAACAATGGTAAAACAAATATCGGAACGTAGTCAAAAAGATGCAGAAGGATATCAAAAATTCTTCAAGTATGCTAAGAAAGTCTTCGATAAAGGGTATACTGAATTAGCAGATACACCATTCTTGCGATTCTCAGACATGCTGAAGGTCTCTCCCTCCCTCATGAAATTACGAGCGGACCGTTCTGTTTACTCAACAGTATCAAAATACGTTAAAGACGACCATCTTCGTCAGGCGTTGAGTTTTCATTCACTTCTTGTCGGAGGAAATCCGTTTCAAACCTCTTCCATATACACACTCATTCATTTTCTGGAACGTGAATGGGGGGTTCATTTCCCTGAAGGAGGCACTCACGCACTCGTGCGTGCCCTCGTCAAATTATTCGAAGAATTAGGTGGTGAAGTGCGCCTTAGTACACCAGTCCAAACAATCGAGATTGAGAGCTCAAATGATAAAAACACAAAACATAGAGTAAGTGATGAAAATGGAAACACACAGGTTTTTGATCTCATCATTTCGAATGCCGACGTGCATCATACCTACAAAAAACTGTATTCAACAAATAAGGCCGCACAGAAACGAGCCAAGAAACTCGAAAAAATGGATTGGTCGATGTCTCTCTTTGTTCTCTATTTTGGAACAGACATCGAGTACAAAGACGTCGCTCATCATACGATTTTGTTCGGTCCACGTTACAAAGGGCTCTTGGATGAGATTTTCAAAGGCTACAGTCTTCCAGATGATTTCAGTTTGTATCTCCATGTGCCAACAGTCACGGACAAATCCCTTGCCCCAGAAGGATGCAGTTCAGCCTATGTGTTAGCTCCAGTACCTCACCTTGGCCGGGCAAATGTCGATTGGGAAAAGGAAGCAGAAGCCTATGGAGACAAAATCATCGAAGCCCTTGAAGTCGAAATGCCAAACTTGCGTGAACACATCGTAACGAGAAGACACATGACCCCAAAGACATTTGAAACCGAATTATCCGCATTCAAGGGATCAGCGTTTTCGGTTGCCCCTAAGTTGACACAAAGTGCTTTTTTCCGTCCATCCAACAAGGATTCAGATATTCCTGGTCTTTACCTCGTAGGCGCAGGCACCCACCCAGGTGCTGGCTTACCCGGCGTTCTAAATTCTGCTAAAGCAACAGTCGACCTTATTCTTTCAGAGTTCGGAATAGATGAATCTAACCAATCCATTTCCCAGACTTGATCTGCTGAGCAACTTCGCTATCAGAATCAACTTCTTTGCCTTGATGGATGAATATTGTTCGAGTGGCTAAACGTTCCGCTTGTAAGACATTATGCGTTGCGAACAGAACACATCCTCCGCGTTGTTTGAAATCAAGGACCTCTTGTTCAATCTTTTCAATAGATAAACCATCAAGTTCGGACGTAAATTCATCAAGAATCAAAATTTTTCTATTCATTGCCAAAGCTCTTAGGAATACAAGCCGCTGTTTTTCCCCACCAGATAACGATTCTGTGCGCTGTTTTTCTTTTTTTTCCAAACCACAGATTTCCGCAAATCTCTTTCCAGCATTTGGTAAACCATCTTGAACCATAAAAGGGAGTTGCAACTCCAAGGCAACCGTGTCCATGACCAATGTTGGCTGTTGCGCTACATACGCAACATCACGGCTTACTCCAGAATCATTACCTTCCAATCCACAAATTTTTCTTAGCAAAGTGGATTTACCCGATCCTGATTCACCCATCAAAGCAATAATTTCTCCCTGATTAAGTTCGACTGAAAAAGAGTCAAGGATCACTGCACCGTCCTTTTCGACACAGAGGTTCTCTAGTTTAACATTGAAAGGCTCAAAGGAACCCAAATCCCTTTCATCTCCTCCGAAATGACCCCTACCAAAGAAATGAATTCGTTGCAATAATTGAATGCATAATGCAACAATGAGGGACAATATAAGAAGAACCCCACCGAGTTGTAACGCAGCATCCATCTCTCCAACAGAGGTCTCAAGAACAACACTCGTAGTAAGCACTCTCGTTTTTCCAGCAATATTTCCACCAACCATCAAAACAGCACCTACCTCCGCAATCGCTCGACCGAAACCAAGCAAAACAGCGTTGACGATTCCCCTTCGAGCACAATACATCTCAAGGAGAACCCGCTTTGATTTCTTTACATTCATAACTCGAAAAACATCTCGTTTATCTTCGGACACACGCTCCAAAGCGCCCCACGCAACTCCGAGAATAAGTGGGAAAATAAGCAACGTTTGTGCCAAAATCATACCTTCAATTGTGAACAACCAATTGAGATCTGCGAGCACCCCATCTTTCGATAAAGCAAGATAGACAACAACACCAACAACGACTGGAGGTAAGCCATACAATGCTTGAACGACAATCCGCAACATCTCCTTTCTCCTCCAATTCGTATTCGACAATAGAAGAGCGATAGCAAGAGCAAAAAAAGTTGCTAATAGAGTGGCAGTTCCGCTTGTGACCAGAGTCCGTACGACTACATCCCATAGGCTTGAAGAAGTGACCACGTTATACCCAGACGAGACAAACCTTTGAGGTTGGCGAACCGACCCACAGCCCGTAGCACATCTATGTGGGGCCCAAAAATGTCTGAAATTCCAAATTATATTTCTCTCGAGGAAGCCATCACGATTACGCAAAAGTATGCTCTCAAAACAGAAATCGAATCCACTCCCTTGGACCAAGCCCATGGCCGAATACTTGGTTCCGATTTACCATCAAAGGTAAACGATCCACCATTCGACAATTCTGCAATGGATGGTTTTGCAGTTCGATTCAAAGACACCGAGACGGCGCCGACGACGTTGCGAGTAGTGGCAACATCACAGGCTGCTGCCTCGAATGATTCGGTTTCGATTTCAACTGGTGAAGCGGTTCGAATAATGACTGGTGCTCCTATACCAAAGGGAGCTGATGCAATTATTCCAATCGAAGCATGTGTTGTAGAAGGTGATTCAGTCACACTAACCCAACCTTCCAAACCACACTTCATTCGTCGCTGTGGAGAAAACATCAAGCAAGGCATCATCGGTTTGGAACAAGGAAGCTATCTATCACCTCAATCTATTTCCATGTGTGCTACGATGGGATACGATCGCCTTCCATTGATGAAGAAACTCAAGATTGGAATCATTTCAACAGGAGATGAACTCAAATCTCCAGGCGAACCCCTTTCCTTTGGTGAAATTTACGAATCCAATTCATATGGCCTTTCTGGCCTCGTAGAAGCTCTTGGACACACCCCCATTCGCTATCCTGCAGTGATTGATTCTCTGAGTGAATTACGAACCCAATTCAACGAAGCGGCCTCTGAATGCGATCTCTTTCTGACATCGGGCGGTGTATCAATGGGCGAGTGGGATTTTGTTCGCAAACTGATGGAGGAAGAAGGGGACATTGCTTTTTGGAGAGTTCGCATACGACCAGGTTCACCACCCCTCTTTGGCCATTGGAATGGAACACCGATGTTCGGACTTCCCGGAAATCCAGTCAGCAGTCACGTGGTATTCCGTATGCTTGTAACACCGTATCTTCGAGACTCACTCCAAACATCTTTTCCAATCGATCGAATTGTTCATGCTAAACTCTTGACCGATGTCCGTTCAACGAAGGACTGCTTAACTTTGAGAAGAGTGAGTCTACATTCAACACAAGAAGGATTCCTTGCAGAACAGCCGAAACACCAAGGTTCTGGAAACATAGACAGTTTATCTTCTGCAGATGGCCTTACCTTACTTCAACCCGGCCAATCAGGTAAGACTGGGGAATGGATTGAAGTGCTCTTGCTTTGAGGTGAAATTATGCGAGTAACTGTTTCTGAGGAAGGCACATTACTCGATCATCTCAAGAAAATGCAACCGTCTACAAGCAACAATGTCTTACGAAAAATGCTTACAAATCAAAGGGTTCAAGTTGATGAAATTGTTATTCATAGGGCAAAACACATTGTTCAATCTGGGCAAATAATAGAAATTCTTCCTCGGCCGAAAATGACAATAGAAGAAAAACAAGAAGTATCGGCGAAAGAGAATGATCTTGATATTCTTCACGAAGACGATCATATCCTCATTGTTTCAAAGCCCGCAGGACTTCTTTCTGTTGCAACGAACAAACTCGAACGCAATACACTTCACAATAGATGCGTTGAATATTGTAAAATGAATGATCGAAAAGGCTGGTGCTTTATCGTTCATCGTCTCGACAAAGCAACTTCTGGTATTATGATATTTGCAAAAAATGAACAATCAAAACGGTATCTTCAGGAGCAATTTGCAGAACGACAAGTCCATCGGCATTATGTCGCACTCGTTGAAGGACTGGCGGAAGATGGAAGTGCAACCCACCATCTCATTGAAGACAAGACTTTGAGAGTCCATATTTCTGAACGAAAAACGAAGGAGAGTAAACTCGCAATAACCTCTTGGCAGGTAATGAAATCAAACGATATTGCAACACTTCTTCACGTACTTATTGAAACAGGCAGGCGCCATCAGATACGTGTTGCCTTAGCAGACCACGGAACGCCCGTTGTGGGCGATCGAATGCATGGTGCTGAGACGAACCTCCATGGAAGAATTTGTCTCCATGCAACAGCACTAGAATTCCTTCATCCCTTTGATGATGAACCCGTTCGTTTTGAATCCGAATATGATCCAGCCTGGAACCACGGATTGAAGAACCCTTGACAACAGGCTATCTTTGTTCGTATGTCTGTAAACCACGAGTGGATAGAAGTGCGAGGTGCTCGCACACACAATCTACAAGACATCGATGTCAAGCTTCCAAGAGGAAAGTTTGTCGTTATCTCAGGTGTTTCAGGCTCAGGGAAATCGAGTTTAGCATTCGATACACTCTATGCAGAAGGCCAACGAAGATATGTTGAATCTCTTTCTTCCTATGCTCGACAGTTCATCGGTCAAATGAAAAAAGCTGATTGTGACGGAATCGAAGGACTTTCTCCGGCGATTTCAATCGATCAAAAGCAAGGCTCTCACAATCCGAGGTCAACGGTTGCAACCGTGACTGAAATTCAGGATTACCTTCGTCTTCTCTGGGCGCGAATTGGAAAGCCGCATTGCCCGGAGTGTGGTCAAGAAGTAGCCCGTCGAACAGTGCAAGAAATCGTCGACGATATATTTTGGAATTATGAACAACACACAATTGCCGTATGGAGCCCCGTTGTTCGAGCAAGAAAAGGCACCCATGTCGAATTATTCAGGCAATTTGTCGAGCAAGGATACATGCAAGGGCGGGTAAATGGTCACGAAGTTGACTTCGAGAATCCTCCAACACTTGACAAGAATATGCGCCATGATATTGACGTTCGAATCGATCGTTTCATTCTTTCACGAGAACGACGTCAACGAACAACTGAGAGCGTAGAAAACGCACTACGTCTTGGTGGAGGCGCTCTTGCAGTGACTAGTTTACGTGTCCCAAAGAATCCCGAGGAACTCGAAGGGAAGAACCGCCCTGAACATAAGGAAGGAGACACAGTTTCCTGGTCCGAAGATTTTGCATGCCCTGAGCACGGCGCCTTTATGCCAGAACTATCACCTAGGGTTTTCTCTTTCAACTCCCCTTTAGGGGCATGTCCCGAATGTCAAGGTCTTGGAATTCAGAGACAATTCAATCCCGATTTAATCATCGATGATACCCTTGCAGTATCAAATGGATGTGTACTGCCATGGCGCCAATCCATGTCGCCAGGATGGTACAAAAAACTACTTCAACAAGTATGCGAACATTATGGAATATCGACCACAGTCCCCTTTGGACTTCTCGATGAGGATTCGAAAGACATCCTCCTTCATGGGTCAGGTTCGACCATCATTCATTTCCATTTCGAATCAGACAATGGGTCCGTTTACAAGATGAATCGCCCGTGGGAAGGAATCATTTCTCGTCTTGAACGAACATACTCAGAGACCTCCTCTGACCGTACCCGAAACAGACTCATCGCTTGTATGACTGATCTTGACTGTCATGCCTGCAATGGCGAGAAACTCAATCCAGCAGCTCGCTTCGTAACCGTAGGTGGAATTCGCCTTCCAGAAGTAAGCCGTAGTTCAGTTCACGAAGCGTACCAATTGATCAAAGCCCTCAATCCAGAAGCGGACGGCCCTCCTGAGCAATATGCAGATGTTCTAGAAACACTTGATGACAGAGCCCTTTTCATTGGTAATGAAATCCTTAAGGAAATCGAGAATAGACTTGGCTTCCTTGACAGCGTTGGCCTCGATTATCTCACATTAGATCGTAAGGCAAACACACTGTCTGGTGGAGAAAGCCAACGAATACGACTGGCAACACAGATAGGGTCGAGACTAACTGGAGTCATGTACGTACTCGATGAACCCTCAATCGGGCTTCACCAACGAGACAATGAACGATTATTGGAAACATTACGCGAACTCACCTCGCTTGGGAACACACTTCTCGTCGTCGAGCACGATGAGGATACGCTTCGACAAGCGGATTGGATTTGTGACTTAGGCCCAGGAGCGGGTCTCGAAGGAGGAAACATCGTTGCGAATGGGATTCCCTCCAAGGTCATGAAAGCAAAGGATTCTGTTACAGGAGCATATCTTTCAGGCCGGAGATCGATTAAAATTCCAGAAAAAAGGCAGAAGCCATCAAAGAAATGGCTTACAATCAAAGGCGCTCAACACAATAATTTGAGCAATATCGATGTTAAACTTCCACTCGGCTGTTTTACTTCTGTAACCGGTGTTTCAGGATCTGGTAAATCCTCACTTATCTCAGGAATCCTCGCTCCATCTCTCCAAAGATACCTCCACAACAGCGAAAAACTTCCTGGAAAACACAAAGAAATCAAAGGTCTTGAACACGTTGATAAAGCCATCATCATCGATCAATCTCCAATCGGTAGAACACCACGATCGAATGCAGCAACCTATACCAAAGTCTTCGATGAAATCAGAAAACTCTTCTCAAATACGACACTAGCAAAGGAGAGAGGATATACTCCAGGGACATTTAGTTTCAATGTCAAAGGTGGGCGATGCGAGGCTTGTTCAGGGGCCGGCTCGATAAAATTGGAAATGAATTTCCTTCCCGATGTTTGGATTGAATGTGACATCTGTAATGGTAAGCGCTACACGAGAGAATGTCTCGAAGTGACTTGGAAAGGCAAGACGATCCACGATGTTTTGCAAATGCCAGTAGGTGAAGCGGTAAAGTTCTTTGAACACCATCGCAAAATTCACAGAACACTCGAAACTCTAAATTCGGTTGGGCTTTCCTACATCAGACTTGGTCAGCCAGCAACCACATTGTCTGGTGGCGAGGCTCAGAGAGTCAAACTTGCAAGTGAATTACGTAGACCTCCACACAAACATACAGTGTATATACTGGATGAACCAACCACTGGATTAGCATTTAGCGATGTTCAAATGCTCATCGATGTTCTTCTTGAATTACGTTCTAAAGGCCACACTGTAATCGTTATTGAACACCATCTTGATGTTGTCAAGTGCAGTGATCACGTCATCGATTTAGGCCCAGAGGGAGGCGATCGAGGGGGCCAAATCGTGACTGCTGGAACGCCCGAAGAAGTCGCAGAAGAAGAGAACAGTTTTACTGGAAATTTCCTCAAATCACTCCTTTCTTCCCAGTGAAGCCCGCCGTAGTGTTCAAAGAGCGTATGCGATGAACTCTGTTTGGGTCGGAGGCCATGGCAGTTCACGATGTGCGAATCGAAGTCACGCCATTGCAAACAGAAGGGATGCGCGATGTACGCGGAGACGTTGTACGTCGGCAACTCATCGCCGACCATGGAATCGATGTTGGAATCGTTCGCAGCATCTGTGGATATCTTGTCCGCAGCGAATACGAGGCTGGTTCAATCACACCTCGCGTCCAGGACATCTTCTCTGATCCAATTATCGAATTTGGAGCAGTTGACACTTCAATAATTCACAACACAGAATTCTTCCCCGAAACACCGTCTCTCTGTGTTACGGTTGGATTCAAACCAGGCGTTACTGACAATCCCGGTGCTGCTGCAAACGATGGTTTTCAAGTGCTCTTCCCTGATGAGAACGCAGCGATATCAACCTACACAACATATGTCTTCACCAATCTTCCAACGACTGTAGACAACACCTGGCTCGCCTCAACACTCCACAACCCACTGATTGAGCGAGCAATTTTAGCAACCCGAGAAGATCTCTCATCAGGAACTGCTTCAACCATCACGTTCCCAGACAGGCCAACAATTGTGAGACAATCTCCTTCTATCATTGATTTAGAAGTGGCTAATGAGGAATTGATCCGTCTATCGAATGACGGCTTACTCGCACTCAATCTTACAGAAATGCAAGCAATTCAAGCTCACTACAGAATGCCAGAGCACCAAGCCGCACGCCAATCGGTTGGTATTTCCACCAACGCCCCTACAGATGTAGAATTGGAATGTTTAGCACAGACTTGGAGTGAACACTGCAAGCACAAAATTTTCGCAAGTAAAATCCATCACATCGATACAGAAACGAATGAAGACACCATCATCGATTCACTCTTCAAAACACATATCATGAATCCAACTCATGATATGGCAAAGGATGTTGATTGGCTTCTTTCAGTCTTCCATGATAACTCAGGAGTCATCGCATGGAATGACGATTGGAGTGTCTGCATGAAAGCAGAAACACACAACTCTCCTTCAGCACTCGATCCATACGGCGGCGCTATGACAGGTATCGTTGGTGTCAATAGAGACATTCTCGGGACCGGGCTGGGAGCAAGACCGATCGCAAATACAGATGTCTTTTGCTTTGGGCCACCAACATGGACTGGCGAATTACCGTCTACACTTTTCCATCCTTCACGCGTTCTCCGTGGCGTACATGCAGGTGTCCGGGTAGGTGGAAACGAATCCGGCATTCCAACGGTTAATGGTGCAATTGTCTTCGATGAGCGCTATATCGGTAAGCCATTGGTTTATTGTGGAACAGTTGGATTGATGCCACGCCGATTAGCAGACGGACGAGAATCGCATGAAAAGAATCCAACACCCGGCGATACCGTGTACATGGTTGGTGGGCGGGTAGGATCAGACGGGATTCACGGGGCTACTTTCTCTTCTCTTGAATTAACGGATGAATCTCCATCGAGTGCCGTACAAATCGGCGATCCGATTACTCAAAAGAAAATGATGGACATGATTCTTGAAGCCCGAGATGCTTGTTTGATTACATGCATTACGGATAATGGAGCAGGAGGACTTTCCTCATCGATCGGAGAGATGGCTGAATACACAAACGGCTGTGAAATTGACCTTGGTAAGGTTCCACTCAAACAAGAAGGCCTTTCATCATGGGAAATTCTTGTTTCAGAATCTCAGGAACGTATGACAGTCGCCGTAGCGCCCAAAGATACTGAAGCGTTTGAAGCACTTGCAACACTCCATGAAGTCGAAGCAACCCCTGTTGCCGAATTCACCAATTCAGGATATTTCCACGTTAAGCATGGAGAAGAAACAGTAGCATACCTTCCAATCGAATTCCTTCATGATGGTGTTCCACAACTTGAGTTGGAATCCGAATGGATTCCTCCAGTACAACCAGAGTTCAAACCACCTACTTCTCTTGACAACACAACACTTCTCGAAGAAATGCTTGCAAGACCAAATATTGCTTCCAAGGAAACATGGGTGCGACAATACGATCATGAAGTCATGGCACAAACAGCAGTCAAACCATTCGTTGGTAAAGAGCGAGACGGCCCAGGTGATGCAGGGCTCATCGCTCCAATCCATGGAGATCCACAAGGAATCGTTGTTTCATGTGGAATTGCTCCAAGGTATTCAGATATTGATGCTGGAGCAATGGTTGCTGCAGCCATCGATGAAGCTGTACGAAATGCAGTATGTGTTGGTGTCGATATTGACAAAATGGCAGGTCTTGACAACTTCTGTTGGCCAGATCCAATCGAATCCGAAAAGACTCCTGATGGCAAATTCAAACTTGCACAACTTGTTCGAGCGAATCGAGAATTAGAGCGTATTTGCCGAGCATATCGCCTTCCATGCGTTTCTGGAAAAGATTCCATGAAGAACGATTACGGCGTCTGGCCAAACAAAATTTCCATCCCTCCAACGATGCTTTTCTCCCTCTTTGGAAATCACGTTGACGTACGAAATACGGCGACATCGAATTTTAAGAAACATGGACAACGTATCTATTTGGTTGGAAATAGTAAGAACGAACTAGGGGCTTCAGAAGTTGCTTACCACCTCAATGAGAAAAATCTCGTCGAGGGTATTGGGGGCAACGTTCCACGACTGCCTGAACCAGAACGACAACTCGATATTTATCGCAGACTCTCCAAAACGATTCAGAATGGATTGATTCGAACCGCACACGATTGCAGTGAGGGCGGTCTTGCAGTAGCTGTGGCTGAAATGTGTATTGGCGGACGATTAGGGGCCATTATTGATATTGATGGGATTGGAGAAGGCGATTCATTCTCCCGACTCTGGAGCGAATCTCTTGGAAGAATTGTCGTTGCAGTCGATGCTGAGCATGAAATACAATTCATCGAATCTATGAGTGATGCAGATATCCATTTGATTGGAATGGTTACTGATACACAAATCCTCATTATCGAAGATGGCTATGATGAATTGATTCAAGCGAACGTTTCTGATTTAACCAAGTCATGGAAAGAAGCGCTCGATATGACCGGAGGTGTATGAATGAGCGACAATGTACGCGTTGCGGTTCTCTTTGGTTTCGGAATCAATTGCGATCGTGAAACGGCAGCAGTTTTCGATATGGTTGGAGGCACTTCAGAACGCCTTCACGTCAATAATCTTGTACAGGGTAATCGAAGCTTGGAGGAGTTCGATATCCTAGCAGTCCCTGGTGGTTTTTCCTTTGGCGATCACCTTGGCAGCGGACGCCTTCTTGGAAACCGCCTTCGTTTTGCTCTCCGAGATCAATTACAAACATTCGTTAATTCAGGAAAACCAATCATTGGAATTTGTAACGGATTTCAAGCATTGGTTAAGACTGGACTTCTCCCAGGTCCAGAAAGCGCTTCACTAGAGCCTGATTTAATTCAACGAGCAAGTTTGACTCTGAACAATACTGGACGATACGAAGATCGCTGGGTTACATTGGAGTTCGATTCTGAAAGCCCGTGTATTTGGACAAAAGGGATTCAACGCATCGAATGTCCAGTGCGTCACGGAGAGGGACGATTCGTCATGCCGACAGATGCTGACCTCGATCGCCTTTCAACCAATCATCAATTAACAGTCCGTTATGTCGATCCTTCAACTGAATCAGGCTCTGGACTTTCAGATGATTTACTCCCATTCCCACTGAGTCCAAATGGAAGTATGCGGAACATTGCAGGGATATGTGATCCAACAGGGCTTGTCTTCGGACTCATGCCCCATCCAGAAGCATTCTACACGATGTGGCTTCATCCTGAGCACACATCGATGAATCTCGAAGATGATCAATGGGAAGGTTCTGGCCTTCAAATATTCAGAAATGCCGTTGAATACGTTCGAAGTCAACGGTGAGATTCAATGAGTCGTCGTCAAGACATCGATCAATTACGCGGCGTTGCAATTCTGCTTATGGTTATGGTCCATTCTGCGGCTACGTGGGCCCCTTCCGATGCTTCAACAACAAACGTCCTTGCGTTAGTCATAGCAGGATTAGGCGGCCTTGCTGCACCATTATTCGTAACAGTTGGTGGCTGGGTTACGGTTCAATCGAATTGGACACTACGAAAAGCCCTTATTCGATTCATCTTTCTTTATGCAGCACAAATTGCAGTGAATATTTCTGCTTCTCAACGATTCGATCTGTATTCTCCAGGAGTGCTTACCTTGTTTGCTCTGCTCTATCTCACAGCACCTTTGTGGGTGCGTATTAGCGAGAACCTGCAATTGACAATCGTCGTAGCAATCAGCCTTCTAGCACTCAACCACAGTCTTCTTTCGTATCATGAAGCGTTAACTTGGGACGAGAGAACCTATGTTGGAGGGATACTAGAACACATCAAACATCTTCTCCTAACAGGGACATATCCGTTCCTGCCTTGGGTTTTGTTTTCCATCATCGGCGCATCACTCAACAATCACAAACCTTCCCAGAGAACTCTATTGGCTCTTGGAACGGGAGGCGTTCTTGTTAGCACATACTTCCTTTACAGATCGGTGCAAGATGAAATTCCATTTGCACAACCTGTTGGTGAAGCGATGTTGACTTTCTTCCCAGCAAATAGCGCTTTCCTGATAGCAGCTTTTTCAGGCGTGCTTCTCATTTGGACAATACTTGAAAACAGGCAATCAACGATTGGCCTCCACCATTTAGGAAGGCTATCGTTGACTCTCTACGTTCTTCACTTTATTCCGTTAAGCGTGTTTACTGATATGGATCTAAATCTCTATTCTGCAAGCATAATAACTCTGGGTTATACGTTACTGTGGTGGCCACTTAGCGTGATTCACCAGGCAAGAATACCAAAGTATTCACTCGAGAATGCAATGCGTAATATGACTCATCAGAGAGAGGAAGAGGGTGCCTAAGCACCCTCTTCCAATCATGACATGCTGAGGACAAATCACGTAATCAAGCGTTCAATGCTTCGGTAGCCTTCTTGGCTCCCATCCATGCAACTACACCGAAACCGATCTTGTTGATCATGTCAGCAATGTTGTATGCAATACCCATCCAAAGTTCTCCTTTGGCACCGATATCGATGATATTGACTTCTGGGCTGAAGAGGTAACCGAGTGGGTAGATGATCCATCCAACGAGGATGAATGTGCGCAGTGCATCAGTACTCCACTTTAGCTCGTCCTTGATCTTGCTGTTATCAACACCAAGACCATCGTAGAGACCGAATGGAAGACCTGTGGCGACCATAATCATGGCCCAGCCGACTCCTCCGAGGATGAGTGCGAGGTAACCGTCCATGAGGCCTGCTTCTCCGACATATCCGAATCCAATCATGATGAGAGCACCTGTGAAACAGATACCAGTGAAACCAAGTCCAGCGAACTTGGTGTCAGTGATTGCATCCTTACCGACAAGGCTTGGGAACTTGAGAGCCATCAATGGAACTGTAATGATCCAGTCCATGTAACGGTACTCAACTGATACGACTTGGTGGTCGACATAAACGCCACGCATGTAGTAGTAGTGGAAGGCAGCAATACCAACAATCAATGCAGAAATTGTCATTGTTGTTCTGTATTCCTTTGCAACGTTGCTTCTTTCACTCATGAAGAAGACGAAAGCTGCACCCATTGAGATGTAACCAACGAAGAAGAGGAAGAAGGTGACAAGTTCAAGACCGTCATTGCTTCCATCGTTCAAAAATGGACATTCTTCCTCTCCAGTGAGCTCATTTGTTACACACTCTGCGGATGGATTAATTATTTCCGCTGCTGCTGGCATGGCAACTGCAGTAAGTGAAAGCATCAAAACAGCGAATATGACGCTGTTTCGGCGGTTCAACTTCAGGCTTCGTAGTTTAGTATCGCTATTATTTAGCATGTTACTCATGCTGTAACAATTTTGTCGACAATATATACTTTCGTTTTTCCGTGTAATATTTTAAGAGACGATAATTCCAGTCTGAACACGCCACAGTGCAGCGTATTTCCCATCTAAAGTAACAAGTTCATCATGCGTTCCATGTTCAATTATGGACCCATTTTCGAACACCACAATCTTGTTTGCATTTCGAACCGTCGATAACCTATGAGCAACGATCATCGTTGTTCGATCCTGGCTAATCGTTGAGATACTTCTTTGCAAGGCCGCTTCAGTTTCATTATCAACAGCAGATGTGGCCTCATCTAAAATGAGTAAAGGCGCATCCTTCAGAATGGCTCGAGCAATTGCGATACGCTGTCGTTGCCCCCCTGAAAGGCGATAACCTCCTTCGCCAACCAATGTTTCCCACCCCTTAGGGAGCGCTTCTATGAACTCAAATGCTTCTGCGATTATTGCTGCATCTTCAATTTCTTTGTCAGTAGCGTCTTCTTTTCCATAACGAATATTTTCGCGAATCGTGGTTGGAAAGAGCGTTACATGTTGAGAAACTAAAGCGATTGAATCCCGTAGCGAGGAAAGTGTATAATCTGCGATTGAGTGATCTCCCCACGAAATCATCCCCTTCGAAGGTTCAGCAAACCGAAGTAAAAATCGGGTTAGTGTTGTTTTTCCAGAACCTGTCGAACCAACAACACCGATTGTTGTTCCTGCCTCAATATCCATGTTGAAATCTGTAAACAATTCATCACGATCAGGATAAGCAAACGACACATTGCTGAAATGGATAGAACTTTTTCCAGCAATCTCCCGGACAAATATTTTCTCACCTTCTTCAATAGAACTCGGGCGTTCGAGAAGCGTGAGGATTCGCACAGAAGATGCCATGGCTCTTTGATACAGGTCAAAGGTTTCTCCAAGACGAGTAAGAGGCCATAACAAACGCTGCGTCATGAAAACGAGGACAGAATAGGCACCAACTGCAAGAACACCATCCAAGGCCAATTTTCCGCCTAGGAGCAACGTTGCAGTAAAGCC
>NHFS02000080.1 GCA_002171315.2 Euryarchaeota archaeon TMED117
ACCTTCGCTGGTAATTCAATACTTCTTGTAACTCAGTTCAGAGATCATCTTGTCGAGAGCGCCCTGTGCGGATTGTTGGTGTTGAGGACCAAGTTCTTCGCGACCATATCGAGCCATCTCAAACATGTTGTCAAGAGCCTGTAGAGAGTCATCACTAATACCTGGAGTTGCTTGACGAATAGCCACTTCGAATTCTCGGACTGTCTCGAAGTCTCTACGCAACAACCCTCTGGTTTGAAGAGAGGCGCATAGATTCTGATAGCAATTGAAAATTGCTTCTCGTATCGAATCACCTGCTGCCAATAGTTCCGCAGTATATTCGAAGACTTCAGCCATCTCCGACATCAATTCAGATTGTTTTCTTCTTTGATACATGACGATTCCTGTTGCAACCGCTGCTGCTAGGAACATGAGAATAACATATGTCCATACATTAATTCCTGCTGTTTCTTCTTCGTACTCATATCCTGGGCTAAAGCCTTGACCGAACGAGGCCTCGAAAATCGTTAGACTCTGTTCGGAAAGACGTTGATCAGTAATGACGATTTTAATACTGACTTCTCCAAAGACATCACTGTCTCCATAAGGAGGGTCGTTATTAAATTCAAAGGTTGCGACACCGTCTGAATCTGTTAAGGAAGTCATGGCGGCTTCACGCGTACCATTTCCAGAATCGAGATAGAATTCAACAGCAATACCTGACAACCCTTCTGATGTGTCTGTAGCGATAATTGAGACACTACCCCCAACCTTTTCATCTTCATTCTCAACAATCGTATCGATCGATGGCGTAATTTCCGCATTTACCTTGACATACAGTGCATGGGCACGTGAAGCCCCATTGATGTAAAGAGAGGTATCTCGAGGTACATCGAGACTGATGTATTGAGGACCCGGTGACAAGTCATCAGGGCTTGTCACTGTAAGTGTAAAGTTACCAACACTCCATTCTTCTTTTACATCGTCGAAGCAGAAGGCTGCTTCAAAGCCATTGACGCAGTTTGAACCGTTACCAATGTAAACGACGACATCTTCAAAGACTTCACCAATTCCACCAACTTCAGAAATACTTCCAGTAAGTCTGATTGGGTTTGCAGTGTCTGAACGAACTGATGTATCAGTCGATGTAGCATCGATTGTGATCAGGATATCTGCCCAAACTGTAACCGAACCATTGGAGGATGTACTCAGGTGCTCTTGAGTCCCTTCAAAGATGACTTCGATTGTATGATCATTACCTCGCGCCAAATCCATTCCTGCAAGGACTGTTGCAGAATACATTCCTTCAGAGTCAGTTGTCACAGTTGTCATAAGAACACCGTCGAGGTACACGAGGACATTCTGATTTGCAATACCATCTTGATCGACTGTATCGATATCGAATAATCTACCTGAAATGGACCAGAAATCCCCTCGTGTTGCGTCCACTCCATCTACAAACTCAACAGTTACTGCTGAACGATGGGAGAGGAAGAAGGATTGGTTCGCAGAACCTTCTCTGTAATATCCTTGAGCGATAACGTCTGCTTCAAGCAAGTTATCACCGAAGTCAAAGAAGTCTTGAACTGTCCAATCATATGAGAAGGTACCGTCAGCACCTGTGGTCACCTGACTTAAGACAAATCCATCAACCTTCAATTCAACAACATGACCGGAAATCGGTTGGAGTTGATTGTCGAGTACAGATCCAGTGATTGTTACCGTATCAGTAACTGCAAGCGGACTTGGAACTGAAACATCAACCAGAATCTTACTGTAAATTGTCCAAGTACCGTTTGAGGCACTTGGAAGATAGAAGGAAGTTCCATTGAATTGTGTTTCAAGAACAACTGGTCCGAGGGTTGCATCAGCAGGTACAGGGATTACCGCAGTAAACAAACCAGTTTCGTCAGTTGAAACATTCGTCATCCAAACTCCACCAAGATAGATGTCGATTCTCTGATCGAGTAGAGGATTGTCAACCACGTCAAGAAGTCGTCCTTGAACAGTCATGGTGTCTTCTCTATCGACTGTTCCTGTTGAAGTAATAAGGAGAATTTGTGTCGGTACACTAACGTTGAAATTAATCATGTCACTACTGGCCATGTAAAACTCTGGATCAACAGCATCACCAATACCAATTGGATCAACCCAATCGCGACCACCTGTGAATTGAACTTCGACCATGTGGCCACCAGATGAAGTTGATTCTGGTACTGTGTAAGCAATTGAGAATGCTCCAGTAAGTGCATCTGATTGCACACTTGCGACAGGAACTCCATCCACAAGCATACGAACAATTGCTACCGATTCAATACCATTCACATACAGTGGCATGCCGATATCATCGAGCAATGTTCCATTAACGTACAGAATTTCTCCTGCGATTAATTGTTCTGTATGTTCAAGGATGGTCATATTGGTTTGTGCAAGAATCACATATTGTGTGGAAGCATTGTATCCAATCAATCCTGTTGTTCCTGGGATTCCAAGGTATGAAGCTTGTACATCTGCGAATCCAACGGTTGCATTGAATGGAACGAGGAGTGACCCATTAGCAGTTCCATTTGACGCAGTCGTCACTGTTACTGAAACTTCGTCGGTTTGATCTGTAGCGGGGAGCGTGAAGGTAATTTGTTGACCACCTATGGCGCTTCCTGTATTATCTTCAAGAAGAATTCTGACATCAAGGGGTGTTCCCCTCTCGGTTCTGTCGTTCAGTGTTGGTTGCCCTAGAGCATCAAGGGATGGTTCAAGGAATGTAATCGTCGAATAGCCTCGGCTATCGAACGATGAATTGTTTTTCGATCCAACATAGAAATTGACTGTTGGAACAATCGATGCTTCGAGTACGTGTGTTCCTGCTTCAAATCCAGGAGTTAACGTTAGCGTTGCATTCCACCATCCACCATCTTGGACCGAACCATTGCTTACTGAGAATCCAACAGGCTGATCATCAATTGTGAACAAAACATTCGCTGTTAGACGTGAACCATCGCGATTCGTCAATCCAGTTCCGTTATCTGAAACTACACGTCCTGAAACATTGAAACTTGAGCCAGCCACAGGATTATCTGTAATCTGGTCAACAACGAGGAAGGTAAGTGAACGAACGGTCACACTCGAGAGATTGGCTTGCGAGGAAAGTAAATCCGAACTTCCGTTGTAGAAGTAACTGACAATAATGAGGCCAAGCGGATGGCTGTTTGGAACACTAAACGAGGTGTTTATCGTACCAGAGCCATCTGTAGTAACTGTTGGTAGCCATGTTTCATGGAAGAGTGTTGTAACACTTGAATTGCCAATAGGCCTGAAGTTGAAACTCGATTCAACTAAAGTGGCACTGAGGTTTACCGTCTCTCCTCTGTTCACCAAAACAGGGTTCCCCGGTTGGAGGCCTTCAAGTTGCGTTACACCGAAGACAAATACTGCGTTTTGAATCTCAGATGGAAGATAATACAACGAAGAATCTTCAACAACTTCAACGACGAGTGTTCGAGGACCACGGACAGTTCCGTTGTTCGACACATCTGTAGGAACTGTCAGATTGAAGCTTCCATTGGAAAGGGTTGGAACACCACTTCTAAGCAACTCCTCAGGATTGGATTGCCAATATACATCAAGACGTACACCGGATATCAGAGGTCGCAATGGATCATCGTCATCAAGAATTTGACCTTGCATATTGAAGTCAACACCAGCTGTGATAGTCGAAGGAAGAACGTCAATACGGATATCTGTTGGTACTTGGACTGTCACATTGACAAAGGTACTGTTGCCTGTTCTACGGCTATTACCAATCGCTAGCGCCGCTGTTAAGTCATCAGCAACAAACATCTGCAGAGTATATTGACCAGGGGCAACACTGGAAGAGCCCCACGTAAAGGTTGCATTACCCTCGGCATCAGTGACAGCAGTTCCGAGAGAAACATTGGTATTACCATAGTCCCAGATGTAATCGACTNTAACGCCTGAAACATTGGAGTTGTCGGCAACATCGAAAACAGATGTATTGAACACGACTGGTTCACCGGAAACAAATTCCAGTACACCTCGACTCAAGCTGNGATCAATTGNNTCNTCNACCAAGAACTCAGACTCAATACCAACAGTGACGGAAGGNAGAGTAGGTGGATTCGGTGGAATTGATGTATCAACAACTCGGTAATATGCGCCGCCANNTGGTGCCATTGCTTCGAAATTAAAGTCAATAACAACCTCATAACCGTTTGATGGAAGAATTGTTGGCATCACTACTGTGAGATTGAACTCACCTGTTGCATTATCGAGCATTCCGTTGGCGAGGTCGATTGGGAATCCTTCCGTATCAAGCATTGTCATCGAAATAACCGTATCATTACCAAGCACTCTTTCGGTCGTATACAATCCGTCAAAGAGATCACCAACAACATAGGTCGTGTTTCCGAGATGCGTCCAATCTTGCAATACGCTCACATTCCAACCGATCTCGGCCTGAACACGAATTGAACCATTATCAATACCAGGTTGATACAAGTCAGAACCATTGTATTGGATATCAAAGATGTAATCGTTTGGTTTTAAGGTTGAATCCAAAGGCCAAGAGAGAGTGATGAGAGATGAATCTGGATTACTGGTGGTGTTTACCCATGTACCGTTGAAGGAGAATGAATAATCGCCAGGAACAGCNAATCCAACCTCGACACCCATNTGGTCTGAGATTTGAACCAGAACATTCGTAGGATCTCCACGCAATTGTGGAGTCGCAATAATTTCGAAGTTCAGTACACCAACTAAGGAATACTGTTCCACTCCGCTTAGATTTGCATCATCAGTTGATTCATAGAGATCAGGATAGAATCGCAATCTGGTTTCAAGCAAGCCTGCTGCAACGTTAACGTCAGTNGAATTCANGAAGAATTGGATGTTAAAGGCACCATTAACAGATTGATTGAATATTTCGACCCATTCTCCACCACTGTTGTTCTCACGCATCGAGAAGGAAAGATTTCCACTCATACCGACAGGAGTTGCTCCAATTGTCAATGCTGTTCCATTGACCCATATGTTGTCATCGAGGAGAAGAAGACTCGAGTTTGTAGGATCTGGACCTTCGAGTGTAGCAGTCAAATTAGGAGCATCTCGAATATCCAAGGTAATTGGTTGCGTTACTGGACGCAGATGATATGTTGGAGCAGTCAAACCAGTTGTTGATTGAACCCATCCATCATATCCGAGTGTGGCACTGACATTGGTTTTTGTCTCAAGTTCATCAAGAGTGATTTCGAACGACCAAGTACCTGAAGGACTTACTGTCGTTGTCAGGTTTTGAGGGCCATTGACAGATGAAGTAAATGACAACCATACCGTTGAATTCACGACTTGTGAAGCATCCAAGAATGGTATTTGTTCGAAACCGATGAATCCTTCAATTGACGTCGTTGCTCCTGCGCCAACAATTGGAGAATTGATTGCATTCGGAGACGTGTGATTCAGTGTTGCATCATCTGTAACGTTCATCCACCATGCATTCGTTGGGCCAGTCGCTGTCGAATTCGGAGTAAGGATTGTCTGAGCAGAGACATACCCTTTCTGTTCTACTTCGAGCATGATTGCCCCAAATCCGGGAGGTATAATCTCAACAGGTAAACCTTCGATTGTGAATGAACCATTTGCATCAGTCATTGTTACATTGATGAGGCGTTCAGCAGTGTTCAATCCACTTACGCCCGCAAAGGCATCAACAAGAGGTACGAGGTAGCCCTTGACCAACAATAGATCAACCGCTGTTTGGTTTTCAAGGAATCCTATATCACCTGTAATCGTGATATTACCATCGCTTCCATCTCGATCGAAGTTGGTTGGAGAATAGGTGACGTTTCGAACATCGAGTTCTGCTGGGTCTGGACAAGGATCGAAAGGAACCCAACCGAAATCAAGGCCACCTGCAGAACTTGACTGTTGAAGTCGAACTTCAGCCCAGGTTCTCAAATGCTGAGCACCAACCGCATAGCCGTTACCATTCCAATCTCCGCCTTTGAAACCGCTAACAAGGCGTGCTGGAAGACCGATGATGCGAGCCATCGTGACAAAGGTCGTCGCAAATTCACTGCATGTACCCTCATTTGCTACTTCGAGCATGTAGGATGGGAGATCTTCACTTTCGACAAGACCCGAGCCGTCAAAATTGAGTTTAAACTCAGTCGTAGCGTTTCCTTCTCGTAAGAAAGTCTCCAATGCAAGTGCTTTGTCGTAGGCATTGACAGCTGAACTATCGGTAATGACTCCATTTGTAATGTTCATTACAACTGAACGAGCATCGGTAGAATCTGTATAATATGCAGGTAATTCAATTTCATAAGGGAAGCCCTGCCCTGCAATACTGTTGCTTGCAAGTACATCCCAATCAAAGTAGTACTCTGGTTGTTGGACAATAATCTCTTCAACAAATCCGCCAGATACTTCGTATCGATGTGTGTCATTCGTACGCGTCAATATCACAGCAGAATCCGCCCAGAAAGAGACATTCGTCGTCGAGGCTGGAAGTGGTAAGGCGCCTTCACCGATAGGGAAATTGTAAGTGATTTGCCATGTAATTGTATCGTTAGCAAAGGTTGTACTTGCCATGTGCGTCAGATTTGTGAATGGTGGAACAACTTCAGAAGTTGGATGAACACTGTTATCGTGGGTGAATGAATTTCCTGTTGGAATATCATTGGTGTATTTTCTCCAATACTTTTCGAGATCTTCCTCTACAGAACCTGTTGTGTTGTTTGCCCAGAAGATAACATCGTTTTGAGGCATATCATCGGTAGGATCGAACAGATTGAATGGCGCACCTACACAGTCGAAGAACCAGAATTGTTGTGGGCATTCCGCACCATCGAGCATACCTCCACCATCGGTGTCCGGATTTCGCCAATCAGAACCTGTTGCGTTTTCGACTGCATCAGGTATACCATCATTGTCATAGTCATCTGGCAAGACGTCATCAGAAGGATCATTTTCTGGATTCGTGCTATCAAAGTATTCAGTTCGATCATCTACACCTCCATTATCGGTATCGACGGCCTGAGGGTCAGTCACCCAAATATCTGTAGAACCGTTTGTAATTCCAATAAATGCAAGGTTGCACCCAGTGGTGTTCTCAAAGTAAGAGTTGATTCCATCCCCATCTGGGTCGAGTAAATTGAAACACGGTTCGGTTGGGTCTGTGTTGTCAAAGACTTCATCGTAATCATTCACACCATCTCCATCAGTATCAACAAGTGTTGGATTTGAAAACCATCCAAATGTTCCGAGTAATTCTTGCCAATTCGCAAGTCCATCGCCATCTGAATCGGTGTAGTCATCATCACAATATGTTCTGGTTGTACCAATCGTACCGTCACTATTTGCAGCAGTGTGGCAGAAGGACCCATTGCGGTTATCAACAGATGTTGGCGTTCCAGTAGGGCCCGTTGCGACACCTTGCATCACATTGTTTACGACACTTTGATAGGCAAATGAGGAGTAAGTTCCGGACACATTGTAGAATCCAATACCTCCATTTGGATTGAATCCACTAGCATCAGTAACCTGGAGTTGATTTGAACTTGAGGTATAGGAAACGAAACTTGTGGAGAAATCGACAAGGGAATCACACGGGTCAGTTCCGTGGCTAACGTTGCGTTCATCACCATCATTGATGCCTCCAAAGTCAGTATCTGCAACATTCCATTCAGTACAAGAGAGATTCTCTTCCCAGTTTTGGATACCGTCGTTGTCTTCGTCACCAGAATCTTCTCTCCGAGTAGGATCTGTTTCACCTGCATCGATAATTCCGTTCCCATTCGCATCCTCTTCACCATCATCAAAGGCATCATCATCGGTGTTGTTGTCTCGAGGGTCTGAGGCTTGTGCAGGGTTTCCGTATGCTCCGTTGACTTCAATACCATCTGAAATTCCATCGCTATCCGTATCTGAACTGGTTGGATCGGTTAGTAGCGTAAGCGCTTCATAGGAATCATTCAATCCATCGTTATCGGTGTCGCTATCTTGAGGATTGGTTGAGGTAATACCATCAACTTCAGCAGTATAAGTAGCACAGGCACCTGGTCCTATGCCTTGAACAGGGTCGCAAGGTGATACAGTCTCTGTAGGAACACCATCAGGTCCTGGACGGAAACATGGCACACCACCACAGTTCGTTGTCCAACTGGGGTTCACATATTCCATTAGATTGATCAAACCATCGTTATCAGGGTCACCATTAGGACCATCTGCATTTGAGGCACTGGTTGCATTCAAACCGTTAGCTGCTTCCCAGCCATCTGGCATTCCGTCACCGTCAGTATCCCATCCATTCGGGTCTTCATCGGCAATTCCATCACCATCATCATCATCTGATGAACAATCAGCATCGCCATCATTATCTGAATCTGAACCGTCAATCTGCCCATCTTTATCATCATCGAAATTGTTTGCGCAGATGTTTCCAACAGGGTCTTCATCACAAAGAATCACATTCCCTTGCCCATCGCTTCCTGTGTCACCACATTTTGGCTGATTGAATTGCATAGCATCTTCCTCATTCCAGTCATTGACTGGAATGGTTCCATTCCACCATACCCCATTGTCGAGGACACCTGGAGTTGCACTGTTGTCCCAGTTGGTTGGTTGAAGGTAAGAATATTCTTGCAGATTTGACATCCCGTCACCATCTGGATCTCCAACTGCACCATCGCCGCCAGTTGATGAAAGCGGGTCTAAGCCATACTTCCATTCCCAACCATCTGGCAGACCGTCGTTATCAGAATCCCAGTCAGTGGCTGCCGTGTTGATGAGGTATTCTAGGCCGTAAGTTAGACCGTCGCCGTCTTGATCTGACGCAGCACTCACATCAACAGAAATAAAATCGATTGCAGCGAACGTAGAGCCTATCATCAAGACGACAAGAAAGAGTGACTGCGCCACATTTCTTCTTCTAGAACGATCAATCCCCACGTAACTCGGCGCTTTTTTACTCAGCGGGTCCGCATCAATCATGCTCTATGGTCGTCCCTATAGCACATAAGGGAAATGGTGCGTTGTTCATACAATCAAAGAGAATCTTCTTCGGTTTCAACCTCTACAAGTTCCAACTCAACCTCTGAGGATTCATCGATAGAAGAGGATGATTCGATATCATCCCAATCAAATTCAGGTTCTGTTTCAACCTCTTCAGTAGGTTCAACCATTGAAGCATACAATTGAGCTTTCATTTTATTCTGCCCACGTCGATATAATCCGAATCCAAGCAGAACGAGAATTGAAAGGAACATGACCATTGTCGTTGGTTCTGGATCCGACAACTCGCTTAGAATCGCATTAACGATTCCTGAACTTTCTGTTTTGAAAGAGAAGGTTGGTTCTTGAGTGTAGCATATTTCGGCGTTACATGGGTATGGGTTTTCCTCATCCATTGGCACGACTGTCATCTGGAAATCAACCAATTGACCATTCTTTACATTCTTTGGTGCTGTGATTTCTAAGGTGAAATCCTCTGTGGAAAACGCTGGGAGTGAAAGAGAGATGAACTCGCCTCCGTCAAGAGATCCATCCCACCCTTCAGGCGTGTCTAGTGTAATAATGACGTTCAGTTCTACATTGTTCTGATTTTCAATTCTGTACTCCACATCAAGTGTTTCTCCAGCGCCAATACGTGTTGCTTGCGTCTTCTGCTCAACAGCGAGTCTACCTGGCTCTACCTCGCTACTGATCTCGACTGTGAGAGGTAAATCGAAGTAGCGCGGCTCGTCAATACCATCACTTTCTTCCGCAACTTGCATGTAAATGGTATGCAATCCCGCCTCGACTTGTTGACGCACGGTCATTTCGACTTTGATGTCAACATATTGGCCACCTGTCAAAGAAGCAACAAGAGCGATGTTTCCTTCGACGTCTGTGACATCATACATCCAAGTTGCGTATCCTGGATCTTCATCGATGTTTCTTTGGACAGCAGAAGGATTCTTGATGACCCAATTTGTTGTTCCAGCATTCTCAGATGAATCTGTAATACGAACGTTGTATACGACCGTCGAACCTGGAGAAACAGGACCGACAGTGCCGAGAGTACCTGCATCTGAGTCGGAAATCACTTCAGCAAGTATCCCAAAGGTTCGATGGATGGTCCAGCCAACAGATGTCGAGAGAGTTTCTTCCGTACTACCGTCAGAAGTAACAGTGAATCTTAGCAAACCAATGTCTACGGCATCTCTTTCAAGTGGAGGATATACCTCAACGCGAATCATCAGGATTTCTCCTTGGCCCACAGTTGGAGTTAACGAGTCAATACCCTGCTCAGTGAGTTCTGTGCCAGTTCCATTAATCAAGAATTTGACACTCCATGCAACAGGAATCTCTTGTATTCTCAGGCGGTATGTGTCATCATCAAAACCAACATTGGTGATTTTGAGATAGAAATCGCCAATTTCGTCATAATCGACATAATGAGATAGATTTTCATTGTAGAAATCGAGACGATCGGAGTCATAAATCTGGATTTGTTGCTCAACATCTTCGTAAACTTCGATATCAGGCTCTCCAAATTGATTGACTTTTTCTACATCAATTTCAAGGGAGACAAGTCTTACTTCAACAGTACTTCCTGCTCCATTTGAAACGTATGCACGGGCTTCGACTACAATTTGGTAATTTTCGTTAATTCCACTCAAGTCTTCTGGCACCTCTACTGTCAGTTCAGGGCGAACAGACGAACCACCACCGTTGAGCGTGTAGCCTCCTGGATTCGACCAAATTGGATCAGACCATCCTGATGGAAGAGATTGTTGTAATTCAAGTTGAACTGTCAAATCAGAAGTTAGTGAACCAGTATGTTCCAAAGACAACTCAATGGTTGAGATTTGTCCTGGTGCAACCAAAAGACGACCGATTTGGTTTGAAGGGAAATCCAAGTAGATATCATGCTCCAAGAACGTCATACCAAGAGGATGCTCATAATTTATCGAGTGGCCTTGTACGTCAGTAATAACCATCGTCAAAGGATACAATCCTGGAGTGATTCCCGAATCGTAGGTAAAAGAATAATTTCCAACAAGTCCATCGTTGTCAAGTTTCAAATCAGAATCGGTAAATTCCTTTTCAAAAACTGTATTTGCGTTGTTAGGAGTGCTCAGGACAAGTTCAATCTTCTCAATATCCTCTCTTCCAAAAGCATCGCGTACGTCAACGCTGAATTGCATGGTACGCTTCTCAATACGATGCGTGGGGGACCATTCTGTGACCTCCACTTCAGACCAACCTTCACCTTGATAGTGAACCTTTACTTGAGATCCTGACAAAGCATTAGCACGTAATTCTAGCCGGGAATATTCGTTTCCTACGGTTCCTCCATATGCGATATCAACTTCACAGGTTGAGCCGCCGAAGGGACTACCGTCTCCTCCACCTTCACAAGAAGCGGTTGCTTCGATATCTAACTTGAGGCGATCCCCGTTTTCAACAACAAATCCTGAGGATCCAACATCGAGTAGTATCGTGTAAGGTTGCCAGGAATCACTTCCTCCAAACAGGCCTGCACTTTGTGGATCACCCAGATCTTCAGTAACCTGCTCAACGAGGTCACTACCTGAATATAATTTGAAGGAAGCCTCAGCAGTCGACGTGTTCTGACTTGCACGCCACTTCAAAAAGACAAGAATCTTTACTTCATCATTGGATTTACCCTTAACGGTTAGATCGGAAATCATTTCCTCGGATTCAAACTGAATCCCAGTTCCGAGTAAACTAGCTTCTATTTGATTGCCTTCAGGTTGAATCGTCGTAATCGCGTCATCCCCATCGACTGAATCTAAGAATAATTCATAATCCTCTAAATTTTCGCCAACTGAAGAAACAATTTCAGTTTCAGAAAACGTTGATTGCTCTGCATTGTCAAGGGGAACACCCATGAGAAGAAGCGAAATCAGTACCAAGAAAACAAACCTGTTGGAAGACATAGTCAAGACAACCCTTGTACTAGGGGGTAGCAGCAGGCGTTAAACCGTTTTGGATGTTTTGTGTAAACAATCTACGTTCACCGACGATTGCAAATGGTATCGAGGGAGGGATTTGAACCCTCGAACCCATCTGGGACCGGATCTTAAGCCCGGCGCCTTTGACCACCTCAGCCACCTCGATAGTACTGCTGGGAACAAGGATGTATGAAATCCTTCCCTAAGGGGAAAGTGTCCAACCGCCATCAACTTTCAGCTCTTGACCTGTGATGTATGATGCATTTGCCAAAAAGTAAACCGCAGATGCGATGTCATCGGGTGTACCTGAACGACGCAATGGAACTCTCTGTAAGACCTTGTCAAAATGTTCCTGTTCCCAATCAGCCGAAAGAATTGCACCAGGGCCAACGCAATTAACCCGAACATTGGGAGCGAGTTCTCCTGCGAGCCCAAACATGAGTTGGCGGAGGCCTGCCTTACTAGCGGTATAATGAGACAATTTTTCCCAATGTTGGCCTTCTGAAGTATCCGTAAGTGCAATCACGCTACCTTCTATAGAAGAGAGTACTAAAGACAACCCTTGAGTCAATTGTAACGGCGACTCGACATGTAATCGATTCATAATACGCATATCTTCAACTGTGAGATCTTCGATTGGAATTTGACTGTATCTTGATGCATTATGAACGAGGACATCCAGCCCACCTCGCTCGATTACGAATGGATGTTTTTCAACACGTTCAGCAAGTGTTTCCGTAGCAGCCTCATCTATCAAATCTGCTTGCAAGACATCGGCCTTGCCACCTAAAGATCGTAACTCTTCAGCAAGCATGTTTCCTTCTTCCAAGGAGGACGAAACGTGAATGATTACAGAATAACCATTCGCAGAGAAATGCTCAACGATAGCCCTGCCTATGCGCTTGGCCCCTCCCGTCACGAATACTGTAGGATTGGCCATGAGGTTCCTTAACAACTCGCATTCATCAATGCTCGTATTGTAAAAACACACTATTTCGTCCCTGCACACCTTTTTGATGTTCGTTCATGTGGCTTGTACATCGGGGGTGCGAGGTTATGGCTAGAAATCTAAAAATGGCGTCACCTAAAGCACCTAGGCCCCGTTTGCCAAACTGGTTTCGAACACGACTGCCATCTGGAAAACAGCAACAAACCTTCAATGAAACGATGGATGCTGTAAAAGATAACAAACTCCATACCGTCTGCCAAGAGGCAAAATGCCCAAACATTCACGATTGTTGGTCAAGCGGAGATGCAACATTCATGATCGCTGGAAAAGAGTGTACGAGGGGTTGTCGTTTCTGTGCAGTTGGAACTCGCAAAACACCACCTCCACTTGACCAAGATGAACCTCAACATTTGGCAGAGGCAGTGTCATCAATGAACTTACGTCATGCAGTAATTACGGTTGTCAACAGAGATGATTTAGAGGATTCAGGTGCAGACCATTACAAAAAATGCCTTGCTGCTGTTTTCGAATCTTCTCCTGAAGTTACACTCGAACTTCTTTGTTCGGACCTAGCAGGGGATTTGAACGATCTTGCACATCTACTCGAAGGAAGTCCACTGAAAGTTTTCGCTCATAATGTTGAATGCGTCCCCCGATTGGATCCCATCGTTCGTGACCCACGAGCATCGTTTAACCAATCCATTCAGATACTCAAGGAAGCAAAACGGCTCCGCCCAGATATCATCACAAAATCATCGATTATGGTCGGTGTAGGTGAAACGGATGATGAGGTTCTTGAAGCAATGAAACTACTCAGGGAAGTCAATGTTGATTTACTCACGATAGGACAGTATCTTGCTCCATCAAAAAATCATCTCGCAGTCGATAGATTCCCTGAACCTGAGCGTTATGATGAATGGGCTGAAGCTGCAATCGAAATGGGCTTTTCAGGTGTCGCTTGTGGGCCATTGGTACGTTCTTCGTACAAAGCGGGATTGCTCATGAGGAAAACCTTGGATGAAACCAATCAAGAGGAAATGCCAGGGGCTTATGTGAAAGTTCAACCCATAGCAAATCACCAACATCCCTTAATGCCGAGTCATGGTGAGGTGAACCAATGACGGGGAGAAGAACGGCGACAACAGCGCCTTATACCATCGGAATTCCTCCTTTTAGACCTGGGGAAAAGGCTGATTTTGGTGGCTCATTCAAGGAGCAACCAGAAGACCTCAACCGCCCAGATCCGGCAACATGTACTTCTGACGAGACAACCTTGCATGCAAGAGGACTTGTCCGGGTTCTCGACGATAACGGTGAAGCAAAAGGAGAATGGAATCCTAATCTCGATAAAGCGACTATGATCGAGGGACTCGAATACATGATGCGATTGCGTATTTTTGACGACCGAATGATCAAGATGCAACGAACAGGAAAACTCTCTTTCTACATGCGGTCTTTTGGTGAAGAAGCAATTGCTATCGCCCAAACGATGGCACTGAAAGAACAAGATTGGATATTCCCTTCTTATCGACAACCAGGGGCTCAATTCGTACGTGGCCGAGACATGGTTAGTATGATCTGCCACTGCATTGGTAATACGGAAGACAACGTTCGAGGACGACAAATGCCAGTTCACTATACTTACAAAGAAGGACGATTCATTTCGATTTCATCTCCTGTAGGAACTCAATTCTCACAAGCAGTAGGTGTCGCTATGGCGAGTGCTTACCAAGGAAAGGACGAAGTCTGCATCTCATGGCTTGGAGACGGAACATCCGCTCAAGGCGATTACCATTATGCACTGAACTTCGCTTCCACATTCAAACCTCCAGTCATCCTCAATGTCGTCAACAATCAGTGGGCAATTTCAACTCACTCCAATCTCGCAACTGGTGGAAAGACCTTTGCTGAACGAGGTTTGGCCTATGACATTCCTTCGTTTAGAGTGGATGGAAATGATTTCCTTGCCCTCTACAGCATCACACAATGGGCGCGTCAGCGTACAGAAGCAGGTCTCGGTCCGACTCATATCGAAATTTACACGTACAGGGCAGGCGCACACTCATCTTCGGATGATCCGTCTGCATATCGTCCAAATGATGAAGCAGCATGCTGGCCGGGCGGAGATCCCATTCAGCGATTGAAAGACCACCTCATCTCAATTGGTGTTTGGGATGAAGAGAAGCACGCTGAACTTGCACAGAAAATTGACGATGATGTGATGACAGCTTACAAAGAAGCATGTGAATTTGGCGACCTTGCTTCAGGACCATATCCACCTGCATCAACAATTTTCACAGAAGTCTATGAGACCGTCCCTTGGCATATCCAAGAACAAAGAGAGGAACTCGGGAAGTGAGATGATGGTTGACATGAATATGATCAAATCTCTTAATTCGGCATTGTCGATTTCACTGAAAGAAGATCCAAGCGTGGTCATCTTTGGAGAAGATGTTGGTTTCTTCGGAGGCGTTTTTCGAGTCACAGAAGGATTGCAAAAGGAATACGGAGCACACCGAGTCTTTGATTCACCACTCGCAGAAGGAGGAATCGCTGCTATCGCTATGGGTATGGGACTCAACGGACTACGTCCTGTAGCAGAAATCCAATTCGCCGACTATATTTTCCCAGCGTATGACCAAATTGTCAATGAAATTGCAAAGGTTCGACATCGCTCAGGAGGAGAATTCACTGCGCCGCTCACATTCCGAACACCTGCTGGTGGTGGAATCAAGGGAGGGCATCATCACTCACAATCTCCAGAAGCGCAGTTTACGCACACACCGGGTTTGAAGGTCGTTTATTGCTCAAACCCATACAATGCAAAAGGACTGCTCTTGTCTTCGATTGAATGCAACGATCCAGTGATTTTCTTTGAACCAAAGCGTTGTTACAGAGGTCCTTTCTATGGAGACCCACACAATGTTCCAACATGGTCAGGTCATCCAGATGCTGAAGTTCCTGAAGGACATTACACCGTTCCTCTTGAGCAAGCAAGGGTTGTCAAAGAAGGAAATGCTTGCACTGTTATTGCTTATGGGACAATGGTCCATGTTGCAGAACAGGCAATAAAAGATTCAGGTATTGATTGTGAACTGATCGACCTACAAACATTAGTCCCATGGGACAGAGATACCGTTGTCAATTCAATCAAGAAAACAGGACGATGTGTTATTGTCCATGAGGCTCCAAAAACCAGCGGTTTCGGAGCAGAAATGAGCGCATCGATTCAAGAAAGATGTTTCTATCATCTTGAAGCACCGATTCAACGTGTCACCGGATGGGACACACCATTCCCGCATACAACGGAATGGGATTACATGCCAAGTCCTCAGCGAATAGCTGATGCAATAAAGAAAACACAGGTGGAATAAATATGGGAACATTTGCATTCAAATTACCAGATATCGGAGAAGGCGTCGTAGAAGGCGAAGTTGTAGAATGGATGGTCTCAGTAGGAGACTCAGTCAAAGAAGATGATCCAATTCTCTCGGTTATGACCGATAAAGCAACTGTAGAGATTCCAGCACCATGCGATGGAACTGTGAGTAAAATTATCGGAGAAGCAGGAGATATTCTACCAGTCGGAGTTGTCTGCATCGAATTTGATGTGGATGGAGACGGAAACGCTTCTTCTTCTGAAGAAGAACCTGCAAAGGAAGAAGTGGAAGCCAAGCCTGAACCAACTCCTGAACCCGTTGCGGCTCCAGAGCCTGAACCACAACCTGAAGCAGCACCTGTCTCTGTAGCAGGTCCTGCTGTTGAACGCGCCCCTGGGACAAAGCCACTAGCAAGTCCTGCCGTTCGACAACGTGCACGATCTGCAGGTGTAGATCTGTATCACGTTGCTGGCTCAGGTCCTGCAGGACGAATCACTCATGCCGATCTTGATGTCCATCTCAGCGGTGGTGCAAGTCGTGCGAGTTCATCAATGCCAGTTGGTGGAAGTCCACGTACTGCAAAAACTGGAACTGAAGAGATCAAGGTTATCGGTTTGCGACGAAAGATTGCTGATTCAATGATGGCATCATACTCCACAATTGCTCACTTCTCATACTTTGAAGAAGTTGATGTAACCGAGTTGGAAGCCCTTCGACAACATCTCAATGCAACACGCCCTGAGGGTGCTCCGAAGTTGACCTATCTTCCATTCATCATGTTGGCTTTGGTCAAAGGACTGGGACAACGCCCAGAGTGTAATGCTCTCTATGATGATGAAGCAGGGGTTGTAACCCGACATGAGGGTGTACACCTTGGAATCGCTACTCAAACAGATCGTGGATTATACGTTCCTGTTGTCAAGCATGTTGAAGCCATGGATATTTGGTCTGCAGCTGCTGAAATGGGACGTGTCACTCAAGCAACTCGTGACGGAAAGGCTGGTGTGGATGACCTCTCAGGTTCAACATTCACCATCACAAGCCTCGGGCGCATGGGCGGACTTGGAGCTACACCGATCATTAACAAGCCAGAAGTTGGAATCCTTGGCGTCCACAATGCCAAAGACCGTGCAGTCGTTATCGATGGACGTATTGAAGTTCGTCGAATCATGAACCTTTCTTCCTCTTGGGATCACAGAGTCGTAGACGGACATGATGGGGCAAGTCTTGTTCAATTACTCAAATCAATGCTTGAACATCCTGCTACAATCTTCATGTGAGGTTATTGAAATGAAAACACGTCAATGCAAAGTATTGGTTATTGGTGCCGGACCCGGCGGCTATGTTGCTGCAATCCGCGCTGGACAACTTGGACTCGATACAGTGATTGTAGAAGGACAACGTGTT
>NHFS02000058.1 GCA_002171315.2 Euryarchaeota archaeon TMED117
TTATTGAAGAGTGTGGGGTTAAGCCAAACCTCAATTGCTGAATGGTTTAGCCGACATTGTGTCACTACGGGTTGCTGTCGTCGGGTGTGGTAGGTGGGGCTCACACCACCTTGCTGCATTAGTACGCCTGCAAGATCAACTGAATATCGAGCATATTGTAGCCTGTGATAATGACCAAAATGTTGCCCAATCCCTTCGATTGTCTGGATTCTGTGTTCATGAAAATGTTGAGTCGCTCGTCGATGAACATCAAATAGATGCTGTTATTGTAGCAACACCGAACAATACTCATTATGCCTTAGGGAAGATGTTTCTTGAACAAGGAGTTCATGCATTGGTGGAAAAACCGCTTTCTGTCAACCATGATTTGGCTTCTTCTCTTGTCTCTATATCTGTTGAGAAAGGTAAGATTCTGAAAACAGGTTTTTTGTTAAGATTTCATCCTTGTGTTCAAGACCTTCATTCTCGGATTTACTCTGGCCAGTTGGGCGCTATTGAGCGAATTGAATACAAGAGGTTGTCAACAAGAGAGGGTGATTCTGAATCGAACTGCCTTGACTCTTTAGCAATCCATGGAGTAGATCTCGCAACCTTATTGCTTAGTGAACAATCACCGATGGCCATCTCTAGCGTACGTGGTAACGATAGATATGCGAATCTCATCCTTGAATTCCCATATCAAGTTGAAGTCGAAATAGAAGTTGGATGGGCGCGTAAACAAGACATTGGAGAATTCAGAATCTATGGATCAAATGGCATTGCTGTTGTTCACTTAAATCAACATGATTCGTATACAATCCTCAGAGATGGCGAACATATGCGTGAAGTGGTTGAATCTAAGCAATCACCTCTTGATGGTCAACTCAAAGATTTCTTGACTGTAGAGTCGAAGAACACATTCGCTGCTTCAACAGGATCAATTCTGCGGACAATCGATTGCATTGAACAGGCCCGTCAAAAATTACCATCTCGGGGAGTCAATGCTGCACGAGAATTGAAGAGATGATGCGGTTTGGAGTGGAATATGAGCCCAGAAAGAGTCATGCTTTGGCTTCTTGCAGGAATTACCATTTCCTCGATTGCAACGTGGATTGTCCAAGATTCCGTTTTTGATGGAGCGACTGCTTTTGCGATTTTATCGTGTGTCGTTGCTGCAATTTGGGGTATTACGAGATACGAATCTACAGCAAAATTCAGTGGAATGGCCAATGGAGGCATTCTCAACATCCTCACCTTCGGAGTTGTTACAGCAGTACTAACCTACTGGTGTATTGCAATGTACGATTTCCCATTAGTCGGTTCAATCATTGGTAGTATTGGGACCAACGCCTACATTTGGTGGACCTTTGGGATGCTCGAACCTGGCAATCCTACTGTATAATCAGGCGAAGGGTCAAATGCCTCCATCGAGGATTTCTTATCATGGCGAAGCATGGCGAGCACCCAGAACTCCCGGAACATCTTGAGAATCTTCTCGGGGCAGACGTTCACACTATTTTTCTCAAAGCCGATTGTCCACCACGCGTCAAAAGAGGCACGATTGGGCAATTGGAACTTGTAGAGATTGAAACTGAAGATGAATGGGACAACCTTCGAGTCGAATCATTGCAAGAAGAACTTGGAACAATTGTTGAAATGAATCAGCAACGTAGCGACTGTTTCTTGGAAATCAATCGTAAAGGGTGCCGTGTTCTCCAACTCGGCGATTTGCGAATTACATGTGCAAGCCCACCGTTTTCAGATGCGAGAGAAATTACGCTCGTTCGTCCGGTTGCTAAATTATCGCTATCAGATTACGATCTAGATTCCAAAATCATTGAACGACTTTCTGACCATCATCGCGGTGTATTCATCTGTGGACGACCTGGTTCTGGGAAAACGACGCTGGCTCAAGCAATAGCCGAGTATCTTGACCAAGATATTGGTGCAATGGTCAAAACTATGGAAGCACCGCGTGATTTGCAACTTGCAGACCGAATCACACAATACGCTCCTCTTGAGGGAGATCTAGAGAAAACTGCAGAGATCATCTTCCTTGTACGACCAGATTTCGTAATCTTTGATGAGGTTCGAAGGGCACGTGATTTCGAGATATTTGCCGATGTTCGTCTTGCAGGTGTTGGTTTGCTTGGCGTTACACACGCAAACTCTGCACTTGAAGCGATTCAGCGGCTCATTGGCAAGGTTGAGCTTGGTCTCGTTTCTCAAGTCCTTGATACTGTCTTGCACGTTGAAGCNGGAAAAATACAGCAAGTGCTTGAATTGCGAATGACGGTAAAGCCGCCCTCNGGNATGCAAGAAGAATTGGCTCGGCCTGTAATCGAAGTNGTTGAATTCCCNAGCGGCAACGTTACGCATGAGATGTTTGCATTNGGNTCGGAACTTGCTGTTGTTCCTGTAACTGCNNGTAGTCAGCAACGTCCAGTTCAACAACTTGCTCAGAAACAATTGGTTCATACCATCCGTCAGTGGGCTGGGGTCAACGTTCGTGTCCGATTTACAAGTGATGCTTCAGCAACAGTATACGCTCCAAAGAATATGATTTCCACCTTGGTTGGACGGGGCGGGGATAATGTTCGAGCCTTACAAGACCAACTCGGAGGACTTCGCCTTTCGATAGAATCATTGGATGAAATGCCGGATTCGGAAGAAGTTTCAGACCATCCTATTTGGGATGATGATCAAGATCGTCGAGCGTACCAAAGTAGAGCATATGAGCAACATGGACGCTCCAAAAAGTCTCGAAAAAGCCGTCGCCGTTGAGAAGGAGACTTCTTGAAGAACGGTGCAACGCACATTACATGGCGCAGCAAGATGATGGTTCAGGTCGCGCCCCTGTCGTCATTGTTCGTCCGACTACGTCGGTTACCAGTGGTATTGCTGTAACTCAGAAACTTGTTGGGGCAGCCGTTGCTTTTGGCGACATCTTGCGACGAACATTTGGTCCGAATGGCCTGGATAAAATGATGTATAAGACAAATGGTGAAAATGCAATCACCAATGATGGTGCAAAAATTGTTGCAGAATTGCTTGTTAAACACCCTGCTGCCAAAGCCTTTGTTCAACTTGCTGAGTCCCAGGAAAATGCTTGTGGAGATGGTGTTACTGGATGTTTGTTATTTGCAAGTGAGCTCATGCGAGAAGCTGGAAGATTGCTTGAACGAGGAATTCATCCTTTGGTTCTTGTAGAAGCCTTCCAACATTCATTGGACGAGGTGCTCAACATCTTAGATGCGCGAACAATGCATCTTTCTGATTCGGAAAGTCTCTCTCTTGTTGCCCAAACTGCAATGGTTGGCAAATCTGCTGAATCTGGGGGTGTTGAACTTGCAAAATTGCTTGTCGAAGCAATGGAGACGGTTCGCGAGGCTGGAAAACCTACTCGCGCAGAACACATTCGAATGGTAAAGCGGGGCCGAGATAGTCTACAAGAAACCGCTTTGATCAAGGGAATGGTTGTTGAACAGAAGTTTGATTCTGAACGCGTCCCACAAATTAAGCAGCAAGCAGGGGTTCTCGCCCTAACTTGCGCGTTATCCCTTGAACAATCAAAGCGAGATGCTGAAATTGAAATCGAGCGCCCGGAACAGATGATCGCATTTCTTGATGCAGAAGAAGAAATTCTGACAAAGAAGATTCAGACCCTTGTCTCATCAGGCGCTAAGGCTATTTTCACATCAAAATCAATTGATGATCGAATCAAACATGCCTGCTTTGATGAAGGAATCCTAGTGGTTGGGATGATGGAAGATGATGGAATCGAAGACTTAGCTGCGGCAACAAATGCTACGCTCATCAATCATTTGGATGATATCGATGCTTCCTCGCTCGGATCTCTTGATAGTGCCAAAATAGAAGTTTCTGAACGGGAGGATGGACGACGAACCCGCCTCATTATTGAGGTTGGAAACAACGCTGGACTGGTTACCTTAGACGTTGGTGGAGGGCAAGGAGTAGCTACTGAAGAATACATTCGAGCAATGTACGATGGGCTTCGTTCTCTTGAGATGGTTATGGGAGATGGAGGTGGCCTTCTTGGCGGAGGTACATTCCATATTGCAGCAGCACTTCATCTAAGAGAGTTGGCTGAAGCAACTGCAGGGCGTCATCGTCTTGCGATTGAAGCATTTTCTCGTGCCCTCGAGGCAATACCAGTTGCGCTGGCAAGTAATGCTGGAGAAGACCAGATTGATACTCTGCTCAAGTTAAGGGCAGCTCATAGAAACGAATCTGTTGATTTTGGCGTATCAAAGGATGGTTCAATCGGGGAAATCAATGCTGTACTGATCCCTGCTACGACGATGTCGCATGCTCTGCAGGCGGCAACTGAAACTGCATGTGGTCTTCTAAGAGTTGATCAGGTCATCTCTTCGCGTGGCGACTGAGCAAATGCTCTCATCACATGCTTGATAATGTGGACACAATAGAGTCTGATAACGGGTGCTTACATGGACTCGGAAAAACCACGCGCATTGTTGAGTGTATGGGACAAAACTGGAATCGTTGAATTTGCCACAGGTCTGGCTAATTTAGGATTTGAAATCATATCCACTGGCGGTACTGCACGCACACTGAAGGCTGCAGGTCTTGATGTGAAGAGTGTTACAGATGTAACAAATCATCCTGAAATTTTTGACGGTAGAGTCAAGACGTTGCATCCTGCTATTCATGGCCCCTTGCTCGCACGTATGCAGCAGGAAGATGATCGTGAAGGAATGAAGGAGTTGGGATATACGCCAATTACGTTGGTTGCGTGCAACCTTTACCCGTTTACCATGGCTGCAGCACAAGATCCCCCTCTCACCGACGATTCATTACTCGAGATGATCGATATTGGAGGCCCTACAATGGTTCGAGCTTCAGCAAAAAATCATGCGAATGTCATCGTCTGCTGCAATCCCAATGAGTACGAATCAATTCTTTCAGACTTACAAGCGGCTGGTGGAAATCCAAGTGGAGTTCCTATGGAGCGAAGAAAGGAACTTGCACTACAGGCATACGAACATACTGCTTCCTATGACGTTGCTATTGCAAATACACTTCATTCTCGTTGGAATGGTTTGCCTGAATCGTATGAAGATGTTGGAGAACAAGCAAAACGCCATCATGCAACCCTCCTTGCTTCTGCGAACAAAATGTCAACCCTGCGCTATGGTGAAAATGCTCACCAAAGTGCCTCTCTTTACGTTTCAAATTCTGCAATAGGCAGTCACTCTACACTCGTAACTGCTCATGTGGAAGGAGGCAAGGCGATGTCATACAATAACTACTCTGATGCTGATGCCACCCTTCGATTATGCCGTTCTCTATCAACCGATGAGTGGCCGGATACACCTCATGCATGTGTTATTGTAAAGCACAACAATCCTTGTGGAGTTGCTCTATCAGGCACACAAGTTGGATCGTTCAAAGATGCACTTGCGAGTGACCCTGAATCTGCATTCGGTTCCATCATTTGCTTCAATGAAATTGTAACGCTCGAAACAGCACAAGCAATGTCCGATCTCTTCATCGAAGTCCTGATTGCACCTGGATATGCTGATGATGCTAAAGAATACATCTTGAAGAAAGCCAATCGTCGCCTACTTACGATCGATTCTCCGAATAATCGTCTTGCTCCATTAATGCGTGAACGCGTCCTAAAACCAATCGAGGGTGGATGGATTGTTCAAACCGAAGAACCACCAATTATTGATTGGGCTTCGGCAAAAACCGTTACTAAGAAACAAGTAACCCAATCAGAAATAGATTCGATGAAATTTGCAGTTCGCGTTTGTGAGCAAGTCAAGTCCAATGCCATTGTCATGGTTCAAGGGCTTGCAACGGTCGGCATTGGGCCGGGACAAACAAGCCGCGTTGAAGCAGTTCGAATTGCCGCCCGACGTGCGGGCGACAGAGCGAAGAATTCCGTTCTTGCAAGTGATGCTTTTTTCCCATTTGCTGATGGTTTAGAACAGGCGGCATTAGCGGGAGCATCTAGTATTGTTCAACCGGGCGGTTCGATTCGAGATCAGGAAGTTATTGATGCAGCAGATGCATTGGGAATTTCAATGCTCTTTACGGGACACCGCTTATTCCGTCATTGATGTAAACGGCCATTCATCAAACAGAATGCGTCTCATTCATGTACTATTGGTACTTCGAAGGTTTATGAGCGACCATGTGATTGCAGTCCTTCCGGGAGACGGCACTGGGAAGGAAGTTGCCATAGAAGCCCAGCGTATTCTTGACACCATTCAAGAGCATACAAATCATGGCTTCGAGCAAACTGTAATTCAATGTGGTGGACAGCATTATTTGGATACAGGAGAAGAGTGGGCTGAAGGGTCATTCGACTTCTGTAGAGATGATGCGGATGCCATTTTCATGGGAGCTATTGGTCAGCCTGGAGCACATTTACCAAACGGGGATCTAGCCGGAGGTTCTGTTATTCTAGGAATGCGAAGCGGATTGGATTTGTATGCTAATGTTCGACCGATTCGGTTGTATGAAGGCGTACCACACAAAGTGCATGGTAGATTCACGAATATCTGGGACCCAGAACTCGTCGACATGGTCATTCTAAGAGAAAACACTGAGGGTTTGTACCACTCTCTTCTCCACCGAAGCGCACAACGCGCAAAGGGGNTAGAGGGTTATGAGCCTCCATCCATTGAATTTCCTGGTTTGCATGGAGAAATTGCATACGACCCCCGTCCAATTTCATCACATGGTTCAGAGCGTTTGATTCAGATGGGTTTTGATATTGCACAAACCCGAAATGGCGCCCCTGTTGACGGTGTCAACNGGGTTTCCTGTATCGATAAGAGCAATGTTACTCGTGGCTGTCAATTGTTCCGAAGATCGTACGATAAGATCGCTGATAAATACCCGCAAATCACACGCGACTATGGATACATCGATGCTTTCACACAGTGGTTAACTCGAACACCGGAGCATTATGATGTCGTTGTTACCTCCAATATGTTCGGAGATATTGCAACCGATCTCGCCTCAGTTTTGCAAGGGGGGATGGGAATGGCTGCATCAGGAAACATTGGAGACGATCATGCATTTTTCGAACCCGTTCATGGTTCAGCGCCAAAGCACGCTGGATTGAATAAAGTCAATCCTATTGCAAGCATCAATTCCATTCAGATGATGTTAGATTGGCTTGCTCGACGTTCAAATGATGATGATTTGCTTCATGTTTCAAAACTGATTGACCAAAGTGTTGCTGAACATTTGAAGGATGGAAAGTCATTGACATACGACCTCGGTGGAACCGCGTCATGCAGTGGAGTTGGAATTGCGGTTGCAAATCGCCTTGCCTCTCATTTGAAAGAACTTTAATTTGGTTGTGCTACTAATTCAATGGTTGGAACTTTCCAACCCACGAACCAAATTCCGATTAAAGCAACCACAGCGATCGTTGTTTGACCAAATCCAGGATCACCTAATTTTGTAACAGTCCAAATTGACAATCCCGAGACAACTGAAATAATTCCGATAATGACAATCTTTGAATGGAGGGGTAGTGCTTTCCCTGCTTTGTAATACTCCAACAGAGCATTACCGAACAATCGATTTGTTAGAAGCCAGCGGAACATTTTGCGGGAGGAACGCCCAAAGCAAAATCCTGCGGCGACAAGCCACGAGGTTGTTGGCCACCCTGGAACTATTGTACCAATGGCTGCAAATACNACGAAAATGAATCCAAGAACATTCCACACCCATCGAACTAAGACGTTACGAGATGGTTTGTGTAAATCAAGAATATACTCCAATATCTCGTCGTCTGATTTACCTTCAATATTGAAAGAAATGGGGTGTTGGGAGTTCGCTTCAGAAGAACTCATATGACCACTTGCTCAATTTTAGCCGGGGGATAGTCACTGATAAGTGATAGGGAGAATTATGAACAAAACGAAGGTCTCAAAGCATACAGTGTGTAGGAATAACATGGCAGGCCCACCACTCATTCCACGTATTGGGACGTCGGCAAGTCCAATCAGAATTGCTGTCCTCTTCTCTGGATCAGGAACTGGGATGAATGCTTTACTTCGCCATCAAGATAACGAAGATTGCACGCATAAAACCGTCCTTAGTATAACCAACAAAGCAGATGCGGGGGGGATTGCTTTTGCAAATCAGCAAGGTATTCCTCTCGAAATAGAACCTGTTGATCTGACACTTCCTAAGGAAGAAAGGAGGGTTGAACAAGAACACCGCATTATGCAGCATCTTGAAAAATATGATATTGAACTTGTTATCCTTTCAGGCTATATGCGGATTCTGTCAACAGATTTTGTTTCGAAATATTATCCTAAAATAATCAATATCCATCCATCCCTTCTCCCGGCGTTTCCCGGAGCTGATGCTCATTCTGATGTTCTCTCAGGCGGCGTTCGTGTAAGCGGTTGCACAGTACATGTCGTAGATTCGGGCGTGGATTCTGGCACAATATTGGGCCAATGTAGAGTGCCTGTTTTCATTGATGATTCTCGTTCGACTCTTGCTAAGCGAGTGCAAGTTGAAGAACATCGGCTTTATCCAAGTATTATCGATTCAATTTGCTCAGGACTTCAAGTTGATCTGGATGATTGAAATTCATCAATTCAATTCCGTGTTCACCCATATCATTGCGAGGAAATGTTGCAAACAGTTCTCTTAGAGTCGTTTGTTTCGAAGGAATCCATCCAGAATGTGTACGGGCAAGTGTGTATTGTTCCCGTCCATTATGATCAACTGGAATACCTGGTAGTTGATTGAGTATTGATTGAATCGATTCTGCTGATAAGAGATACATGTCGCATGGGAAGAACTGAATTTCACCCTCTGTAGAATTCACAAAGAACCTAATTACATCTGAGAGGGAGTCGGCATCAGAAGGGTCTGGGATGCAGTTTCCATCGAAAAGGTCGACTCTGTTTTTGTTTCCACAAGCAATCACTGTTGTAAATCCTAAATCTGTTAACCGTTGATTTAGTTGGTTTACATTGTCAAAAAGAAGAGCTTTGTCCTCTTTCATACGAAAGCTTGTCCCACCAGCAAGTATGACGCAGGTGCAGGACATTTTACTCACATAAGTTCGTCTAGGGCGCTCATTGCTTGTTCAAGTTCGTCAAGAAGATCACGAACTCGATCTAAGAGAGCTTGACGTTCACGGCTGGAACGGGCTTGTGGGAGCCATTCAAGCAGCCTGCGTACATCACGAGCGTCCCGTTCGACTGTCCATGTCAGAACCTGTTCAAGGACAGGATCTTCTGTAGGCAGGAACCGTTCGGCCATGTTCTACGATGGGCAGCAGGGTCATCAAGATATTCGCTCAAGAAGACGGGTACGAATTCTTTCAAACAATTCCCCTCCTTTTGCTGCTGTTTTGATTAATTCCGAATGGTTTTCTGCATGGGTTTCATCGATTGATAGAAGTAAAATCATAAGTTGATGCCATGTTTTACTCTGGTTAGATGCATCGATAATCCAGGATTCATTTGGTAAGGTTCGCCCGCCTCGCACCAATTCTTCTGAAATTTCGAGAAATGCTTCGACCGCAATCTTATCCTGGATTAATTGGAGAAGGATTGTCCATCCATCTTCCTCCAGTTCTTCATCAGACATATTTGCAAGTAACAATCCAACCAGTTTCAAATCCTCACGGCCATGTCGTTTCCAAATTTTAGGAATTAATCTTGCAACGCGTTTCCGATCCGGTTCAATGGTTAGCATCCAAGATGCTATCCTTCTCATTTCAGGGTCGGGCGTTCCTATGTGGAAGGTATATTGTCCAGACAAAGCTAATCTGTCTGTCATGGATTTTGTTATGATTCCCGGTACGCCGTAAGTGTAGGCTTCTCTGAGTAATTTCAAAACGGCCTTCTTACGCTTTGGCAATGCTGCAAATTCATCAAGAAACGCATCAAGAGATGGCGTTTCCATCAATTTTCACCATGGTTCTTCTTTCTAACATTGTCAAACAATGTCGTGACGAGACGGACTGAATCACGAAGTGTATTGAGTGTCTTTTCGACAACATTTGGATCTTCAAATCGTTCTCTAACCATTTCTCTCAGTTCATCTTCAACGAGTTGATGTTCTTCGTCGTCGATTGAAAAGATATCGCGAAGATGGGCCATAACTCTGAATTCATCCTTGGACAGTGAAGCGTTGATAATTGCAATCTCGAAGATTGTTTTGTACACTTCTCTTTGCTCTTCTTCAGTTAATTTGTCACCCTTATCCGTTTCTTTGTCATCAATAATTGCCTGATAGATCTCAGCGGGTTGGTGTGATTCAAGGTTCAAACAAGACGATAGTCGAATGATGAGGCGCTTCTCTTCACGTGTCAGAATACCGTCTGCAAGCATCACCTCTATCGTACTGCGAAATGCAGCGAGACGGTGTATATTTGAGTCCGACACAGTTTTGCTACGAGCACCTTCTTCTTGAAACCATGCGGTGGAATTTGGGAGTTGATGGGCTTTTGTTTATGATATTGTTAAACATTTTAGCACGGTTTAGCCCTATTACTTGCTTTTGAAAAAGAACACTTCAGCGTACTTATTCCGTTGCTTCTTCCTCTGCCATTTTCTGGTCTGGGAAAGGTTCCTTGTTGAGTAATCGCATTTTCAACAACCAGAGGTTATGCATGACATTCTGCTTATGGAAAGTCAACAATAGTCTGATTGTTTTACCCAGTTTGTGATTTGGTGACTCTGGCATTTTTGCTAATTTTGGTTTTGGAGAAATACGAAATGTAGCGATCTCCTTGTTCCCCATTTTGTGATATTGTAATTCATGCATATCGAACATCATGGACCAGCGTTCAATTGTGGATTTCTCCACGTCTCTTTCAGCATCGTCGAGTATAATTTGGGTGTCTTCGGTTATATGATCAATTGCTTGCAGTATTGTTGCTTCTCTAGAGTAAAGGAAACCTGGAGGTCCATCAACCAATACTAAATCAAAGGATTTGGGAGCGTTCTTCCTAAGATAAGAGCCTATTTTGTAAGAGATATAGCGGCGGCCAAAGAGTTTCATTAACCTCAACGGCCCGAAACGGACATGAATATTGTCTGCCTGTTTACTAATTCTAGATGCTGTAATTTTTCGATATCTCCTACTGTTTTCAAAGGAGATAAGGTGGGCTTGTGGTAATTGCTCAGACCAAAATTCAGTGGATACTCCACTACCAAACTCAAGTATGCTGGCCACCTCATTATTATCGATGTATTCTTTTAGGAATTGTAGAGTTTCTAAATTGATTGAAACCGGGTTGATTCTATCTCCGTAAGACTCTTTGATATCCATCGCTAGAATCCTCCCTGTGTAGAGTGTTCATTGATCGTCTCCGATAACGGTTTCAATGAAGGTCCCAACTCTTCCATGGTGGTTGGTTTCACTAATAGACCATCAACCTTCTTAGTGGTTAATTCGGCTACGGCGTGAGATGCTGTATTCTTTTTTGACGTTGGAAAATTATGTTTTGTGAGCAAAGGAAGCGGTGAAACAATATATTGTTCGGCTTTCGTTAAACCATGAAGAAGGTAATCATGCGTCAGTATTGGCGCCTTCAGCAATCTCAAGCGGTTATTTCTATGGCCTTTTGGACAACGACGCTAACATTGATTATTTGGCCTTATGTCAGCTGGAGATTTGATGATAATTGTGACGGGACTCTTTGTTTTTCAGATGAAATACTCGGTATTTCCTCAACTTATTTCGGCCTCATGTTGATTGGTGTTATTGTTCTCCTTAGTGTGTTCTTGATCGGATATATTTACGATGTTGGATTCGGTCTGTGGAAAGAACATTTGACTATTTCAACAGAACGAAATCCGTTTGGAGTATACCTTATTGCACCACCGATGGGATTGGTTTTAGCTCAAACAAACCTTTTGTTGAAACATTTGGCTCCAGAAGATGAAGATGTTCAACGCCACGTTGCTTTCATCGAGAGATGGTTGGAATGGAATGCTGATGAAGAGATATGGGCCCGTGCAATGGAAGCATGGAAGAATAATATGGGAGATGAAGACCCGTATCTACCATTTCTCAGTAAAGAAAAGAGGGACGATCTAGAAGACCGTTCTTCGACACTTCCTAAAGATTGAAAAATCGTTCTAATTATTATTTTTACAGCCGCAGCCTTGAAAAGGTGGAGTGTCTAGGACAGATTGCCGAATCACATTCACTTGGTTGCCCGCTTTGCGTGGAACCATTGTACTGTATCGCCTAATTGGGGCGAAAAGTACTGTCTTTGAGGAAGCCGAAAGGAGGAATTAATCTGGCTCGAAAAAATCATTCAGGAAACAAACAAGGAAAGGCGATGAAGTATCTCATCAAAGCCGATATCAAAGTAAACGGAACCGTTCAACGCAAGGACATCATTGGCGCAATTATGGGCCAAACTGAAGGTCTACTTGGCGATGAACTTGAACTACGAAAATTGCAAAGAACTGCTCGTGTAGGGCATGTCGATGTTGAAACAGAAACAAAAGGCGGTAAGGTGCATGGTCTCATTCTCATACCGAGTAGTATGGACAATGTCGAAACCGCGATTATTGGATCTGCTCTCGAAACAATCGATCGTATTGGTCCATGTCAAGCTAAAATCACTGTTGTAGAAATCTCAGATGTCCGTGCAACAAAGCGCACAGCTGTTGTTGACCGTGCAAAAGAACTGTTGCTACAACTTGTCAACTCTGGCGAGGCTGCGAGCAAAACAGTTGTCGAAGAAGTTCGCTCAGTCCTTACTGTAGGGACTGCAACCAACTACCATGGACTCACATGTGGACCAAACGTTCAGAGTTCTTCTTCACTCATTATTGTCGAAGGCCGTAATGATGTCATCAACCTTCTCAATTGTGGCGTAAAGAACGCCATCAGTGCAGATGGGGCTGGAGACATCAAGCAGGAGCTCATTGATCTTGCAAATGGAAAGGAATCCGTTACGTTGGCTATCGATGGAGACCGTGGTGGAGAAATGCTCTTCCGCCAACTTCACGCTATACTTCGCGTTGACTTTGTTGCTCAAGCACCAAGAGGGCAAGAATGGGAACTACTTCCACAAAAGACGATTACTAAATCTCTCTCAATGAAAGTAGAGGCTGCAAAATTCGAGAAGAAAATGGCTAAGGAAGACAAAGAAGACAAGAAAAAGCATGGCGGTTCTGACAAAGGCGAATGGGCTGAAGAAATGCCTGAAGTTTTTGAATCTGAAGTTGCACCTGCTGAAATTCAAGAAATGTTTGATCATCTCGATGCGCTTGGTAAAAACAAGGCTATGTTTGTCTTGGCCGACGGAAGTGTTGGTGAAGAGATGGGCGCTGCTGCAATCGCAAAGACTGCTTCCTCTACTGAAGGCGTCAAGGTCCTCATCATCAACGGACCAGTTAACGAACGCCTACAGGAGATTGCTTCTGAAGCTTCGATTGAAACTGTAATTGGAACCAAACCCGGTAAAGGCTTCAGTAAGGACGGGGCCGCAAAATCTTGGTTCTCTGAAATGCATCGTTGATTAGGTACGTTGATGGTCTGATTTGTCTTAGACCACTGTATGGACACACTTGTCGAGACGCCTTGGGGCGAAGATTCTGAAGATGAGGAGATCGTGGAAACAACCCCCGCTCCCGAAGAAGATGTTGAAAATCCAACAGAAGACATTGTCATTGAAGAAAAGGAATCTCATGATGTTCTCGCCCTCCCAATCAGGGCCAAACCACTCTTCTTGAATAACGATGAAGATGTTGTTGAGTTTACAGTGGCTGAATCGAAAGACGGTTTAGAATCAACTTCGATTATTGTAGGAGAAGGGTTGTTTCGTATTGTTGAAACAAAAATGCATCAAGATGGAGTTCCAAGAATTGATTTGAAAATGGTTTTGGACAGTGAATTAACTGGTTTCCAACATGTTGTTGAGAAGCCAAGAGTTGTAGACGTGGCGATCAGTGGGGGACTCTTTCTCACTGGTTTGATCCTGTGTCTATTCCCATTTCAAATTACTATGATTTTAGGAATTTCGGCCATATTACTCGGAATAAAATCTGCTCCAGAATACCTCGAAAAACACCGCCTGGTATTTTCTTCATGTGGGAGTACTCACACCTTTGATCTCGATTTAATTGGTGTTTTCAAACCCACATTTAGGGCGAGTATGGCCTTGATAGGCCCTACATTGGCTGAATACATGAAAACAGGGCAGATCGATTCAGCCCCAATTGATGAATTGCATGCCAGTTTGAGATTGCCAATTCCTGCGCCTCAGCCTATGCAGTTAGAAGCGCCTGTCATAGCAGAAATTCCTGTAGGTCCGCCTATACCTGTGATTGATGATGTATCGCAGAACACCCCGCCGCCCGGCGAAATTGCCTCGGATGAGGCTCCTGAGGCACCTGTGCCGCAGATTGCCCCTCCAATTGTCATTCCTGCCCCGCCTCAAACCATACCACAACCAAACCCATTGCCTCCGCCACAAGTTGTACCTCAACCAAATCCGCTGCCTCCACCGCCACAAGTTGCTCCACAACCAAACCCATTGCCACCGCCACCAGCTATGCCTCAACCAAGCCCGCTACCACTACCTCCGGCAATTCTTCCAGCTCAGCCTTCAATGCAGGGCTTTGATTCCGCTTCATTACCATTGGATGCTCCGTTACCCGAAGCACCCCGTATTCCTGTAGCAGCTGCCCCACAAGAACAAACGATTTCACAGGAAGAGCAGGATGCTCTCATGGATGAATTGTCCTAATCAGTTCACGCCACCGGCTGTATTCAAGTCCAATGCCTCAACAAGACGGTGGACGCTTTTTTCAAGATCTTCGAGATTTGATGAATCTGGTAATGGAGTTGTATCCGCAGAGAGGGGGACTTTGACTCCTGGGCCTGGCGTTCGTTCTAATGCTGCGCCTAATTGTAATGAATCTTCAAGGAAATTCCCTGTCGCTCCCGAATGTCGTGCTTCCAAACGCATTCGAATCCATTGCTGATATTTTGGAACTGCTTCTCCTATTTTATCGATCAGAACGGCTCGCTGATCATTTGAGGAATCATCGGATGGTAAAAGACGGAGGAGAAGTCGAATCATACGATCCACGCGTACATCTCTTGGCTCGATACCTACATGCTCCGCAAGTGTTCTCCTGAGATGTTTTGTATCCAGTGTTCCTTGAGTATTGAAGACCATGCCTTGAGACAACGCTAATCGTTCCAATATTGTTTGAAATGATGTTAATAATCGAGGATTTGGTTGGGCCTCTGGGATTGGTTGCTTAGTTTCAACGGGTTTCTGAATTGGTTCGTCTTGTGGTTTTATCTCAACGGGTTTTTGTTGTGGTTTTGGCTTTACTTCTTCCTCGGAAACTAATTTAGGGGATTCTGGGCTTTCGACTTCCTCTTCCATTGCTTCAAGAATTGCTTCTTGTGCATCTTCAAGTGTCGTCCGAGGTTGTGTGGTAACGGGTTTCATCAAAGGATGGCGGCTTTCATTTTGAGGGAGTAAAACGGGTCGTTGAGTTGGAGACCATAGTGGATACCTAAATTCTTCTTCTTCGATTGGGCGACTGGCTAGGTGGCGGATTAGAGCGGGGATTTGTGTTTCGATATCTTTGAGAGCCAGTGGATTGCGAACCATTTCTGATATCTCAAGTCCTTTGGTTACATCGCGTCGCCAGTCAAGTGCGGAAAGCCTTCTCTGAATCTTTGAGATGTTCGATATTACTGATCTGGATGAGGCGAATTGGCGAATGAATTCTTTCGAGTTCTCATCTGCTAATATGGCCAGTTCACTTACATTCCAACCTTGAGATTCAAGTGTTTGAATCTCATGTCGAGCGGTTTCCACCACTTTCAAGGATGAGGTCTCAAGTTGATGATTTTGTCCTTGTCGTTCGAGGGTTGCAATCCCTTGCTCGAAGGAATATAAGTCTGAGAAATTCGGCTCTTTTGTTGTTTTCCCCTCGCGTATAGAGTTACGCCATTCCCGCTCTAGCATACGGCGATGGCGTGTGTTCCTTAGGGTCCTTTTTTCAACCCAATCCTCCATTTCTGAAAGGATATCTGCATCAAGATCTGCTGTTTGGAGAATGGTTGTACGTTGTTCAACTTCTTCTTCTCCACCAAGTGATGTGTCAAGATTGAAAAATAGATCCATCAATTGGGATGCCTTTTCTAAAGATTGAACATACTGAGTAAGTTCTGTTAAGGCAGAGCGTGGTTCTTCAGTTGCCTTGTAACGCCAAATATCCAGGTCGAATCCATATTGCTCCCAGTGCTCAATGATTGAGGCGATTTGAAGTTCGAGATTGGTCCACTCTTGTTCAAGACCCTCTATTTTTTCAAGAAATGTATCCGTATGTTCTAATTTCCCCGCAATATTATGGATTTCGTCAGCCTCTAATCCCCATGCTTTCGAAATAGTCTCCCATCGATCCATTGCTGTTGAGTGGATATTGAAAGATTGTTCAATCTCTGGCAGCATATGCTCCCATTCAAGTAAGTCCGATGGTTGAATCTGGATTGTTGAATTGTATGTGAATCCCAAATTGTTCCAGTTTGCAAGAATTACGTTCATTTCAGCGAGCCGTTCTTTCAAATGATGGCTAATCGTTTGGATATTCTTTTCCAGCTTCTGTAATGATTGTTCATCATCAACTTCAAGATCGTGTGCTCGTTTTTCGAGTGTTTCTGAAAGTATAGGGTCGAATGATTGAATTGAATTCTTTATTTCAAGTAAAATATATTCTCTGCGATCTAAAATTGCTTGATAATGTTCTATTTGTGAAAGTTGTTTAATGAAATTACCTTTAGGTGTTGGGATGGAAAACCCTTGCTCCCGGAGAATTATTAGTGCCTCATCAAGCATTTTTCGCTGTCTCGCTTCGCTCTCTTCGATCTTTGAGACCTCCAAAAGTATGTTTTCGTACGTATCGGGTTCGGCCAAGAACGGTGTTAAAAGTTGTATTGCAGGCCAACTTGACTCATCAAATAGAGTAAATTTTGTCATAAGATTCCAGTATAGGCCCTCATTTTCAGAAGTGGAAGCCCAGAGAGAGTAGTACCGATAACAAGCAGATTCCCAGGGCGAATGAATCGAACTCCATTCAATAAATTCTTTTTCAACAATCTCGAAGTTGAACGGATTTGTAAGACGTGTCCGGTATTGCTCTTCTTGGGCTGTGAGAGAAAGGCGTTTCTTGAGAACATCACATTTTTGAATAAGTGATTCCACTTGCTCAATATCTGACAACGTAATTCCATGACTAAAGTGGTTGGATATGGCGTCAGTATCATATCCTTTTTCTGACCATGATGAAGTATACTCCTCCAGATTTTCGAAGGAAGAAGAAGTCGCTTCATCGCTCGACATGGGTTCACCTAATGGGGCAAAATACTGCTTAGTCTTTCAATGTGAGCCGTATTTTGACGTTTTTATGTTCAAATAGAAGGGGTTGGAGATTTACGGAGCCTTCTAAAATCGACATCTAGACTGTCAATTATACCGCAGGACATAAAGGCAGACTGTGTGCTTTCTGCCTAATGGAACCTATATCGATTGCTTTGTTGAGTCTCTTCACCTTAACTGCAGGCGTACTTGGATGGCAACTTTTTGTTGCTCGGGAAACGCTTCAAGCCGTTGTTGATCGATCAATGGTCCTCTCAGAATCTCAAGGGGCTCATGCAAAACAAACTACTGAAGTTATTTCTGCTCTTCAGCAAAAAATTGAATCCTATGATTCACTCATTCGAGCATTACGTTCAACTCAGCCAGAAATTGATAGTGGGGTTGATGCATATCAGAAAATCCAAACGTTGGTAAAAGGGGATGTTGATGACATAAGTTCATCTGTTGCGGCCATCAAATCGGTGTGTTCAACTATTTCTGTTGCAGAACTCTCTCCTGATTTAACCGTCATGCAAATATCACTTGCAGATCAATTGTTCGATGTATTAGAATCTCGTCAAATCTCTTCCAATGACCTTCATTTAGATGGGCGACAAGCGCTTCAATTAGGAATATGTGCACTCCACCTTCAAAAAATAGATTGGGCTGCGGCAGCATTTGGTACTGCATATCAGTCCTTACCTGGGAATGATGTTGTATTGCAAGGTCTGGAAGAAATTGCATTGCTCAAGTCGGACGAAGTATTACGACAACATTGGCTTGAAGCGCGGTTGCGTAATGATCCTGACAATCCTGAATTATTGAGAGCTCAGGCCCATCTCCTTGTCCGTCAAGGAGATGAAGGTGCTGAAAAAGCCGTTCGCCGATTGGAGGCGTTGGGTGTTGATACGCCTGCTGACCGTTCTCTTCTCTCCGGACTTCGTCATCGCGCAGGTTCTCCAAATGAAGCGATTGAAGCGATTGAACAAGCACTGGAAGAAGACAATCAGAAACCAGATTATTGGCTTCAATATGCTCTCCTGCTCAAAGGAGAAGGAGAAAATGGACGTTCGCTCGAGGCTGTCGATAGTTGTCTGAATTTGGATCGACAGATAGGAGATGCTTGGGCTCTACGAGCAGAATTATTGAGTACGCAGAGTGGAAGACTCGCCGAAGCGCTGAAGGCTGCGACTCATGCTGTAGCATTGGAAAGTGGTGGTGCAAACCTCATTTTATTGAAAGCGGATTTACTCGCTGAAAATGGAGATTTAATTGGTTCAGAAACATGTCTTGAACAAGCTGTTGAGAAGTATCCAATGGACCCTGAACTACGTAGCACTGTGGCTTCAAGAAGATTAGCTGAAGGTAGAATTGAAGCTGCACAACTGCTGCTTGATAATACGCCACAAATCATCGATCATCCTGAACTTCATATCGTTGAAGGACGGTTACATCTTGCTCGGGCCGATCGAACAAGAGATGGAACAGGGGAAACTGATAAGATCCTGCTCTCATCTGCAATAGAATCATTCAATTCTGCATTGTCTATGAACAGAGAACTAGGTGTCGCTTGGCTCGGTCTAGCCCGCACACAACGGTTATTGAAGGACACTGGTGAAGCGAGTGAATCTCTCATTCGAGCTCGAAGATTGTTAGGAGATACCGAGGCATCCGTGTCTGTTGAATCTGCCCTGCTTGCAATAGATATGGATGATTTGAATGCTGCAACTCGGTACATTGATGCTGCAGGAATTCAAGGAACGAGCACAACGATTTCCTATGTTCGGGGTAACATTGCAATCCGCCTTGGTGAGCTTGAAAGAGCTGTTGGACTCTATAATGAAGTATTAGAAGAAAATCCTAAACACATCCGAGCTCGATTAAATCGGATCAGTTGTCATCTTGCATTGAATCAAGCTGTTGATGCTAAAACCGATGCTGAAACACTTCTTTCACTCGCACCCGATCTAACTGTTGCTGTCTTCGCACGTGCGGATGCTCAGTCTAGACTTGGTGAATGGGAAGAAGCCAAGGATGGTTTCAAAATTGTTCTCGGAGAAGCGCCACATCATTATCAAGCCCTTACGAAACTTGCAGCGTGTTACATCGCTTTAGATCGCCCCGAACGTGCAGAGGCCCCTCTGAATGAGGCGCTTCGTATTGCACCTGAATACGGTGATGCATGGCATCAAAGAGGGTTGCTTTACCTCGAATGGGAACGTATGGAAAATGCGTTGAGTGATTTTGAAGCCGCAATTCGAGCCGATGGAAACCACCTCGAAGCGAGATTGCGAGCCGCTGCAATCTACCATGCGCATGGAAAAACCGATATGGCTTCCGCTGCTTGGAGAGGCATCCTTGCAATCGAGCCAGACCATCCTTTAGCGCGTAAAAGACTCAGCGAATGTGAACAAAAACTTGCGACAACAACATGATGAAAAGCGAAGACCTAAGAATTAGGTCGTGAAGCATGTGTTATGAGCATTCAAGTTGGAGACAAGGCGCCAAATTATTCATTGAAAAATTCAAACGCATCTGAGGGTGGAGAAGTTCTTTCTCTCTCTGATTCGATGGATAAAAACGGATGTGTCATTGTCTTCGAATGCAACCATTGCCCATACGTTGTAGCGAGTGTTGATCGAATCAATGTCATGTCTGAGTATTGCAAAGAACGAGGATTTGGATTCGTTGGGATCAACTCAAACGACCCTGTAAACTATCCTGCTGACTCATTTGAAAATATGGTCAAGCGTGCTGAATCGGGTATGCCATATCCCTACCTGCATGACCCTACACAAGTGACTGCGACAGCATGGGGAGCTGAAAGAACCCCTGAGTTTTTCTTGCTTGATTCTGAAGGAGTGGTGGTCTATCGCGGCCGGATGGACGACAGCCCTCGCGACCCTACTCAGGCAACCACATCAGAATTGAAAGATGCTGTTGATGCGCTGCTTTCTGGAACCTCCCCCCCGGTAACATCAACCGTATCAATCGGTTGCTCCGTTAAGTGGAAGTGAGGGTTTGAGTGGTTGCATACGTCAATGTGACTGGGATGATAATGACGTATGCAGAAGTTGTGGAACTGACTATTCGCCCCCGAAAAAACTCAGGCCGTTTCACCTCGCATTTCCTGTAGATGATCTAAATAAAGCAAAAAAATTCTACACTGGAGTCCTGGGTTGTTCAGTTGGCCGAGAGAAGGAAGAATCGTGTGTCTTCAAATTCTTTGGTCATCAAATTGTTGCACATAAGGTCTCTCAAATGCCCAAATTATCAACCAACCCTGTTGACGGAAAAGAAATCCCTTCTCTTCATTTTGGAATTGTTATGGATTGGGATGATTGGCATCAGTTGAAAGGGAAATTTGAGTCAGAAGGTATCGAATTCGTAATTGAACCATACACTCGTTATGAAAATCAGCCAGGCTCACAAGCGACAATGTTCATCAAAGATCCATGTGGAAATCATCTTGAGTTCAAATCCTTCAAAGATGATAGTGTCATATTCGATTCCACTTGGTGAGCCATTATTTGGGGATTTAACCTTCAATGAGTGGGCATCGGTCATCGTCAAGTTCTACAACATGTATGGCCCAGAGATAACCTGTTCGTACGGCCAATGATTTCTCTTCGTCTTGCATATTCTCAATACTAATTATCTATCTGTTCCATTATCAAAGTATTGAACGCATTTCATCAAAGAATTGAGATAGAGAGAATTGTTGGACGGTATGTATGGGGAGAGACTTCGGTACCGCCTTGGGCTTTGTTTGCTTGATGCTAATGGCGCCTTTATCGGGCTGTTTTGGTGAAGGAGAGATAGAGACTCTTTCCTCAGAGTCGCTTGATGTGGCCCCTACAGTATGGACTGGCGGTCTTTTTCAGACTGTTAGTTTCGAAGCAAATGGCGACCTTGCTGTTTTTATTCCGTATTTGATAAAGGATTCTGCGACCGGTTTTGTCTCTAATTCCACCGTATTGAATATTGAGGATGGGGATGTTGTTGAGTTATCTGTTCTAGCGCCGCCAAGAACCAATCGAGGTGTGTTGTTAATTGCCGAGTATGGAACGACCCTTTGGCCTCTACGGGAAACAAGTGAATCTTGGGGGACTTGGGTCGATCGAAGCGGATATTTGGATTCTCTTGGAGTAGCTGTTCGATACATGCCATCTGACAATGCTTCCTCATTCTCGTATGAAATGCATACTGGCATCGATGTTTTACCGTATGAATTTGCAATTCTACGCGAGCAGATGCCGGCGTACTCTGAGGCAGATGGGGGTCGTCATTCGACAGGTGTGGTCGATGGGAGAACGACGTACAATTATTTGTCTTCCTTATCTGATGAAACCACCGATCCTACTGATTTGATCGATGGGGCTGTTGGGTACCTTGATCGTTGGGCGGGACAGGGTAATGCTGCGTATGAAGACGCTGCACTACACTTGATTCAAACACTCGAAAATTTCGGCCTCGAAGTTATCACGCAGAGATTCGTATATGATTCATTGATGACGGGTTCTCAAAATCCCGAAGCATACAATATCTGTGGATATCGATTCGGGGAAGTTAATCCGGATAAATGGATGGTGTTTGGGGCGCATTTTGACATCGCCCCACCAGTCAATGGAGGTATGTTAGATCCGCATATCTTCGGAAGAACATACGGTACACGTGTCGGCGCATATGACAATACGGCAGGTACGAGCATGGTTCTAACCGTTGCAGAAGCTATGGCAGGGTACAATACTCGTAACACAATGGTGTTTTGTCTCTGGTCTGGTGAAGAAGGTGGAAAGCGCGGCAGTGATTTCTGGACGGATGAATGGGTAAAGGAAGAGAATCCAAATGTGGAAGTAACAAATTACGTTAATCTTGACATGGCTGGTGTAAATTGGCCTGGTGGTGGCGGCGCTCCTTGTGGAAATGGACATGGTGGCGGCGACGGGGATTGTGACCCTCAGCCTGAAATCGATCCTGATGGATATCCCAAAGATGAGGAAGTTTGGCCTATGCGAGTTTACATTGGACCGAGTTTAGATCATGATGTTATGAATCAACCAGGCATGGTGAATCTCGCTATGTGGATCGGTTCAGATGCCATAGGTGTTGAAGAACAAATGGCGCCTCTTCTTGGAACAGGATATGATGCAGAAACATGGAAGGTGGATGATTGGATGGCAAAAGACCGTCCAGAGATTATTGTCTATGAAGATACAACTGCTCGTTCAGACCATGCAACCTTCCAAGATAATCTCGGCACCGTTACCATGGGTTTTGGCGGTCTTGTTGATGGATATTGGTGCTACCACCAAACGTGCGATACAATGGATGAAATGGAAGATTGGATGGATACCACTGGCAAGGGATATGGGGATGAACAGAGTGGAAGGAGCAATCTTGTTGACGCCCTTGATACAATTACTTGGTGGGCCACATACTCTTTCTTCCATCTTGATGAGGCTCCGATTGTCAATGCGTATAACCAAGAATAATGAAAAATCCTTTTGTTAAAGGATATATGTTATATGCAAATATCGCGAGGAGCCCCTATGGAAGATGCTCAAACACCCCTCCTACGTTGGGTCAAATCGAATGCTTCGACGGCAAATTTGCTGTCAATTGTATTGCTCTTATTCGCTGCATGGGCTGCTGTTGAAATCGTTTCAAATGTAAATGGATCTGATATACCACCGACTACTGGCGTACTATCAAATGAAGATGACCCTGATGGCCAGCGTATCAATAATGGCGCCATCGTTGGTTTGGGAGCTGTTGCTGGAACAACTGGGCTTATTCTCCAACTGATTATTACAAAGGATTCTCCTGAAGAAAGCGTTGTCGCAGAACCTGTAGAAGATGAGGATATTGACGGTGTTGTTGAGGATTCGATGGAAGAAAGCCAAGATGAAGACTCAGAAGATGAAGTTTCTGACGAGGAAATTGTTATCGAAGAAGTCGTTGCTGAAGAAGAAATCCACGAAGAAGAAGTCTCTGAAGAAGAGGAGAGTCTTGAAGAGGAGGAGAGTACCCCTGAGGAACAAGGCGAGGAAGAATCGGAAGATGAAGCCCCTGCCGAAGAAAATAAAACTCCGATTAAAAAGAGGAAATTTTGAGGTGAAAAAAAATGTGGGAACATCGAGCAGTATCGCATAAACAATTCAAAGAAAGTGGTAGAATTACACCTACCGAAACTTATGTCCAGTTGATGGATAAAGTTGAAGACGCCGTGAAAGAGGCTCAAAAAATGCCTTTCGATCATGAAGAATTCCTAAAGTACATTCCACAACATGGTCCTTGGGAACCAATTCATGCCACCGATGACACGAAGGCCGACCCACGTACAAGGTACATTGGCCCTGGACGTCCCAAACTTCTCAACACAAACCTAATCCTCGGATCTACGTGGATTGAATCTGAACGGTTCAAGTTCGAACGCCGTATCGAAACACTTTCTGATTTCCTAAAGCAAAAGACTGTTGTTAACGCAAACATGTGGACACCGAAGCAGTTAGTTACTACACAAACATTCTTTTTCTGTTCAACTGGTGATGAAGAGCGCCTTGGTGGTTCTCTCCTTACTGGTGAAACTGTTGGGGCTAACCATCCATTCCTTGGTGGCGGCGAAGAAGGTCTTGCAGAATGGGAGCCTGTTCTTTGGGGACTTGGGCATCGTGGTGTCGTTCCTGATTCAGATCCACAAGACAAAGTCTACTATCCTTCATTGATGCACCGTGGTGTTGCTTTCAACAACAGACTTGGATGGATTCGATATTCTCCTGCTGGATTTGGAAAAGATGCAAGCGGATACCTCATGACAAAGCCAACAACATGGATTCACCCTGCTGTTGATGGAAACAGAGATACTGCAACTTCATTCAACCTCCTTGTTAACCTCCCTGACAGAAGAATTTCATTCGGAGAAGAAGGAATTACTGACGTCTTTATGACAACTGGTAAGACATCTCTCTACACAATGATGGGAATGATGAGTTCCTCTACTGTTCGACAGATGTTCGGAGCAGGTTCTGAAATGGTTCCTCTTGAATTCCACTGCATTGAGCCTGGACTTGATGAGTGGATTAAGAACGCAAGTGATGAAGACAAGTATGCTCGACTGTTCGAAGTTACTGCTTGTCTCGGATACATGCTTACCGATCCTAAGGTTGGTTCCCTTGGCGGTGCTGCAAAGCGACGCCGTCTCCTCATGTATCCTCATGACCAAGGAAACCTCTTGACTTGCGTTAATGCAAGCCAGGTTGCGGACCACGCATTGAAATCGAATTATGCTGCTACGGTCTTTACAAAACTTGACCAGGCTGACTTCATGAACAGAGTTGCTCGCCGATACAAAGCATACGCTGACTTGGTTACCGCAAGCGACTTTGCTAAGGGTGCTCGTTGGATCAGTCAAGCAATGATTGGGGGTGACAA